>NZ_DCEA01000011.1:20602-25741 GCF_002316705.1 Syntrophomonas sp. UBA1041 | reverse complement strand
GTCTTCCGCCTTCCGTCTTCCGATATACTAACTGCGCCCGTCCTGGCGCTTTATCCCGTATTTCGCCGCCTTGCGGATTACGGTGGACTGGTTGACCTGCAGGGCAGCGGCCACCTGGTAGCTGGAGCGAAAACGGGCAAAGGCCGCCTCTAAAAGCTCGCGCTCCGTATTTTCTACCGCCTGCCGCAAAGGTAAGAGATCCTGCTCATTGTCCAATTTTAATCGTGGCACCTTAAAACTGGCCGGCAGATCCTGCATGCTTATGATATTATTAATACTGGTGACAACCATTCTTTCCATGAGGTTTTCCAATTCCCTTACATTTCCCGGCCAATGGTATTCCATCAATACATCAATAACTGATTTATGCAAGCGCTTGTTCATCTGGTATTTATCGTTAAAAGCATTCAAAAAATAGTTGGCTAAAACCGGAACATCTTCCGGCCTCTCGCGTAGCGGGGGTACAAAAATGGGAATCACATTCAACCGGTAATATAGATCCAACCTGAACTGGTGATTGGCAATCATCTCTACCAAATTGCGATTGGTGCCGGCCAAAATCCTCACATCCACAGTTATGGGTTGTTCTCCGCCTACCCGAAGCATCTCTTTATCCTGTAGAAAACGTAATAGTTTAACCTGCAGGTTAAGCGGCAGTTCACCGATCTCATCCAGGAATAGAATTCCTCCCTGGGCCAGTTCAAAGAGACCTACCTTACCGCTCTTGCTGGCTCCGGTAAAAGCCCCCGCCTCGTAACCAAAAAGTTCTGATTCCAGGAGATTTTCCGGAATTGCACCACAGTTTACCTTGATCAAAGGGCCATCCTTGCGATTACTGCTGGAATGAATAATTTCGGCAATTAATTCCTTACCTACCCCGGACTCACCCTGAATCAAAACAGTGGAATCAACTCCGGTAACCCGTAGAACCAGATCCAATAATTCCTTCATTTTAGTAGAGTTAAAAACCAGTTGGCGTGAGGTCTGCAATTTGATCTGCTCCAGTTGGCTGCGATAAAGCTGGGTCAATCCTTCCACCTGCTCCAACTTCCTCTGCAGTTCATTTAATTCCGTTATGTCACGAACATTGGTTACCACCAGAATGATATTACCCTCTTCATCAAATATCGGGTTACTGGTTACCAGCAGCTCGTTATCGTTCATAGATACCAAAGAAATAGTGACCCGCTCCTTCTTTTCCAAAGCCAGCAGGGTTCCGGAACGAGAGAATTTACCCTCTTTAACCAGATCATCCATGTGCCGTCCCACACATTCGGCAGCGGTAACCCCGGTAATTCTTTCGAAGCCCTTATTTAAACGTAAAGTAATCGCCTGGCCATCCGTAACATACAAGCCATCAAAAGAGGACTCAAATATGGCATCCAACTCCCGGTTGAGCTTCTGGGTATACTGTGACTGCCTTACCAGTTCCTCAAATTCCGATATTTCACGCAGTACCAGTACTGAACCGATAACATTCCCATCCTGTACCACATCATTGCGGTAGGGGAGGAAACTTCTATCCCCGATGACCAGCTTGTTAACCGGTAAGGGCTTGTGGTTTCCATGAATAAGGGAATCCAATACCTCGGTGCCGCCGAGCAGATCATGAGCATTGGCCCCGCGCGCCTCCTCCATGTCAATGCCCAACAAGCGACTGGCCTGGCGATTAAAAATCTTGATGCGGAAATCATTGTCTATTTCTATGACCGGGTTATACACAGCATCAATGGCCGCTTCTATTTCCTTTTTCCCCTTCTGTATTTCCAGAGTCAGAGCCACCAATATATCAGAAAAATACAGCATTCCTACCAGTTGACCGTTGCGCATAACCGGCCGGCAGGTAAATTTCTGTTTTCTAATATCGGGAACATCATCGTCATATGCTATGGTGATTGGGTCGGTGAGCATTATATCTTGTACTTCTATTGCGGGGGATTCTTGTGACAGTACTTGCAGCAAGCGATTCTTCGTAACCAGTCCAACTAATTCCTGGTCTTCATTCAGAACTGGGGATGCATCGAGTGAAAAATCAATAAATAAGCGTGAAACCTCACCGATAGTCTGCCTGGTCCGCAGGGGCAATAACCTGGGGTTCATTACTTCATAAACTTTCATAATGCACCACTCTCGGATCGATTTTTCATTATTGTACCATGTAAGTTAAAGAAAAAGAAACTAAAAAGAGGAAGCCCAGGGGCTTCCTCTCATACTAACAAGAACTAATCAATCGGGTCAAACATATCTTTGGGAGCACCACATACCGGGCAAATGTCCGGCGGCTCCGGTCCCTCGTGAATATAGCCGCAAATACGGCATTTCCAGCGGTTATGACGCTGTTTGCCACTCTTGTCGCGTCCCAAATTTTGCATGGATTCACTGCTATCTACCCGCGATGCAATTATAATCTCACCTACCAGAACTCCATCTTTTATAAAGCTCTTCTTATAGTAATCCTCAATCGGGTCCTTGACCTCTACCACCCGGCACTCCTCAGGCGGCAGGTTAACCTCCCCTATGGAAAATATTTCTTTATCGAAGGCCACCAGCATGGTGGATATCCGCGGTTCCTTGTATTCCAGCCAGTCCCCGGCAGCAGCAGACCCGGCGATTCGTCCCATTTCCATGGCTACCGGCCACAGGCCAATCATTCTTTCTCCATGTTGGGCTACATCACCCGCAGCATAGACATCCGGAGCACTGCTGCGCATCTTCTCATCAACTACTATTCCCTGCTTGATTTCCAGACCCGCTTCCTGAGCCAATTCTACATTGGGCTTTACTCCCGTTGAGAGGAGAACCAGGTCAGCTTCCAGAACCTGTCCATCATTCAGGCGCACTCCACTGGCCCTGGCTTCACCCAGAATCTCTTCCGTAGCCTTACCCAGGTATAGTTGGACCCCTTTGGAGCGAATAATGTCCGCCAGGCGTGCAGAGGAGGAATCATCCAGTTGCCGGGGCATAAGCCGTTCACCAAATTCCACCACGGCCACTTCCAGCCCGGCGGATACCATCTCCCAAACAGCCTCCAAACCCAGGACTCCGCCACCGATTACTACCGCTTTTTTACTTGTCTTAATAGCTTCTTTAAGTTTTATCGCGTCTTTCAGGTTGCGCAGGGCAAAAACGCCCTCTTTTTCCACACCCGGGAAAGGAGGAATATTACTGCGGGCACCGCTGGCCACTATCAACTTGTTATAAGTCAAATTTTCGCCATTATCCCCGCTTACTGTTCTGGCCGCAGTATCAATGGAGTTTACTTTAAAGCCGGTTTTTACTTCGATGGCATTCTCCTGGTACCAGGCAGCATCGAAAACATAGAGCCGCTTATCCGGCAGGTCCTCGCTCAAAAAGTCAGAAAGAGCCGGGCGGTAATAAGGCAGGGCTTCTTCTTCGGTTAACATGGTTATAGCGGCGGTGCGGTTGCGCTGTCTTATGGCCTGGGCGGCAGAGAGAGCGGCAATTCCGCTGCCGATTATTACAAAATGCTCGGAAGTATCGTTTAAGAATTCGTCTTCCAGCGGCATCTGCACAAAGTTTTCCGGTCCTACACCACAGGCCGGGCAAATAGCAGGGGGTTCCTCTCCGACATGGATATGCCCGCAAACCAGGCAGCGCCAGCGAATTTTACTTTTATCCTGCCCCTTTTCCATTACGGCCCGGGCGAATTCCATCCCCAGGCTGAAGGCATCCTCCAGTTGACGAGCCGATGGCTTAAAATTGACGCGAAAACCAGGAAGTACCTTCATACGCAAAGCATTAAGACGGCTTTCAATAGAAGGAACCGCCTCACCGCTCCAACCGTAAGCCCCGAAAGCCAGGGCAATCTTGTCCGAATGCGTGATAGGAGAAAGCCGGGTAATAAGATCCCAGATAGGTGGCAGGGCATCCCCGTTGATAGTAGGAGAACCCACCAGGAGTCCATCAGCCTGCTCAATACTCTGCAGGGCCTCCTCTAACCCACCCTCTACCAGGTTATAGCGCTTGATATCAAAATCCCCCATCATGCTGATACCCTCCAAAAGGCTGTCAGCAATCATTTCCGTATAGCCATAAGCCGTAACATAAGCCAGGACTATGGACGGTTTTTTCTCCCCGTCAGCCACTTCCACCGGTGTTGACCATTGCCGGTAGAGCTCAATGTAATAATCCAGATTCTGCCGCAGTACCGGTCCATGACCCGGGCAGATAATGTCAAACTCCAGATCTTTGATTTTTTCCAAAGCTTCCAGAACATAAGGCTTAAAAGGCCCCATTATCATATCAAAATAATATTTATAGGCATCCGTAAAATCAAAGTCGATCAGGTCGTTGAATACCCTTTCATCCGCATAGTGACTGCCGAAAGAGTCGCAGGTGAAGAGTATCTTATCCTCCGGCAGGTAGCTGTACATACTGTCCGGCCAATGCAAAAAAGGTGCACTTATGAAACGCAGGGTCTTGCCCCCTAAATCCAGTTCATCTCCATGATTTAATTCTCGGGAGGAAAAATTCTTGTTGCTTATTTCCTTGAGGAATCTGATGGCGGTCTGACTGCCCAGAATGGTTAATCCCGGAATCAATTCCAGCAGCTTTTCCACTGATCCGGAATGGTCAGGTTCGGTATGGTTCATAATCAGATAATCAATCTCTGAGAGTTTTACTATTTCTTGAAGATCCTTAATATACTCCTCGAAAAAATTGTCCTTGACCGTTTCAATTAAAACGGTCTTTTCCCTGCCCTTTACCAGATAGGCATTGTAGCTGGTACCGTACTCGGTTCGCATAACAATGTCAAATACTCTTAAACCATAATCCTGAACTCCAACATAAAATACATTCTCCTTAATTTCCAGCGCCTTCATTATCATACCCCCCTTTGAATAATTTTCGGCCGTTAAGTGACCCTATGTACATGATAGGAAAAGCACGAAAGATATGCAAATTGAGAAATATTCTTCTCGCCCCAATAATCCCGATATAAGGTATATATCTCCTCAAAACGCCATAATTCATTATCCTATGTATAAAATCTTTATCGCCCATTGCCCCTTATTTATAACAAGTAAATAAGTATGTTTTATCGGTACCATACCCCGGTAGGCTATTTATGGATGGCAGGCAAGGGGATGGCAGGCAAGGGGACGGTTCTGTTGCCTG
>NZ_DCEA01000011.1:13693-20483 GCF_002316705.1 Syntrophomonas sp. UBA1041 | reverse complement strand
CAGGCAAGGGCAGCAGGCAAGGGGACGGTTCTGTTGCCTGCTTGAACCGTTAGACTTGCTGTAGAATGTGAGCGTGAGCGGCTACATAAATCGTCCCGGGAATACCACTTACATCAACAGTAAACGTATAGGTTGTAAAATAGCCATCAGGGGCAGGTGGATATTTATATGGAAAACTTCCAGGATTACTGTTAACTGGAGCAGTAGCACCGACATATAGATGCACCTGGTTCATTACATAGGGAAAATCGGTTGTAAAGGTTACTAATAAGTTAGTGCCTTGGCGAAGAAGGTGTACCGTACCCACAGGAATATTAGTTGCCCCCAACCCAAGAACAACAGTTTTTTCTGTATCCGTACTTTCAAAAGTGAAATACTGAGCATTGCCGGTACCGTACTCAATTCCCACTCCCCAGGCTGAACCTGCATCAACAAATATAGGAGGGGAGGGAGGCCGGGTCGGTGTTGAAAATATATCCATGATATCCTCAAGTTTAAATTGCAGGAGCATCTGATTCTTTATAATTGTTTGTAATGTCCGCCTCACTTCACGGTTTACAGAGAGTAAACCCGAAATGGAGGTTGCTTTTACGGATAAACCAGGAAGAGCTCCCAATACAGCCTGTAATTTTTCACCCTCAGCATTAATAATATGGGCCAAACCAAGCTCTTCCAGGGCTATAGATGCTAATAGCAGGTTGATAACCTGGGTTCTATTTATACTTATTGACGGAGTAATACTGGGAATAGTCGGAAATGACATATTCAATCAACTCCTTATTAGGGGTTATGCTATTATTTTATGCTCGCTTTTTAAAAATGTTAAAATAGTCCATTAATGTTGTATTTTTAAACATAGAAAGTTCGTTATATCGTTTGATTTATGCGCATCTTAAACTCTGCAAGGCCACCCAGCTCAGAGAGTCTGTAAATATGGAAAGCCGGATAATGCGTATCTACAAAAAGTTCAAAACCCAGAGCGACAGCACGAATGCAAAAATGCCGGTCCTCGCCCACAAAGCTAATATTATAAATTTCCTTAAAATTAACTCCGGCCTGAATAGCCCTCTTGCTTATTAGAGTGCAGGCTCCCAAACCGCCAACTTTGTAAACTCCGGGCACTTTCACTTGGTTCAGAAATTGTAGAACCCGCTGTAAGACCTGGCTCTCGCTTAAGTTTTCTCCTCTAAAACACTTGAACAGGTTATACTGGTCAGAAACCCATACTTGTGGTAATTCAGGGAAATCAGGCTGCCACCTGGTCCAAAATATTTCTGATACAATATCTTTTTTCAGGCTTACTAAATGCTCTAATGTTTGGGGATGTAACACTAAATCCGAGTCAACCAAAAACAAATAATCATAATCATCTTCCCTTGCTTTGTTAATAATGCTGTTTTTCAATTCTGCTACTTTCCAAATAAGTTCTTCCTCCCAAATATGGGTACTCTCGTTACATATATACGGTCTTTCATCTTGCACTTTGGTAAGAGATGTATTCGGATTCCGGGCAGCAAAAGCGGCCAGCAATTGGCTGGATTCTTCTTCGCTATTGTCATCAATAAAATAAAAATCAAGGTTAACCGTGCTCATGCTTAATTCCTTAATGCTTGATAAGAAATTACTTAATATTTCAGTCTTCTGGCGAATTGGACTTCCCAGGAGTACCCTGGGCTTACCTTCTGGCATAAAAACCTCCATCTCGCCGCACCAGCGGTGATACAAATAGTAATGAAAAAGTATTTTTCACGCTAATTCTCCTTACCATTCGATAGTCAAATCACAGGGGGCAAATAATGGCGTTTCGGGTGCCAGCCATTGAATTCGGGCAAAGCTTAATTCAGGTTCGGGCACTTCACTGGAGCGAACATAGACCAGGTCTCCGTTGGCTAATAACGTTATAATCAATTCCCCTAATTTACCGTAATCGACCGGGTTACTTAGGAGTTTAATTTCAACGGTTCGGCTATTTGTTATTTTATTTGCAGGTATCTCATTTATCTTGTTTTTTAGTAAAAGCAGCCAGCGCTTGCGCCAAAGATCCTGGGAAAAAGCCAGGGCCACTTCGAGATTTCGTCTTTTGAATAAATTTAATTGCTCCGGATTATCTAATAAATTCATAATGGCCTGCTTTAGCTCCTCTGGTCGGGGATCAATCAAAAAACCATTGTAGTTATTAATAATCAAGTCCGATAACCCACCAATCCGAGTGGCTATAACCGCATTACCGGAAGCCATCGCTTCCAGACAGGATAAACTGGTGCCTTCACTGTGAACCGACGGAATTAGAGAAATATCCGCAGCCTGGTAAGCTCGGGGCATTTCCTCCATTGACAGGGGATAATGTCTCACCCTTTCACTCCATTTTTTTTGTTTTTCTATGACCTGATTTATATCTTGTTCTCCCCCTCTGCCCACAAAATGAAATTCAACTTCAGGATATTGCTCTAAAATATCATCCAAAATTTCCAGAACCATATATAGCCCTCGCGCGGAATAAAGCTGGCGGGGATAAAGAATTACTGTCTTATCTCCCTTTTCCAAATAATCTTCTGCCGGCTTAAATACCGACAGGTTGACATAGTTGGGAATCAATTTAGTCTTTTGCCCCAGGTCAAAATCTACCGTTTGCAACCAATTGGCGGTATTAGTATCTACCGAAACCAGGTCTTCACAAGCTTTAGCTCCATCAATATAGCGCTGGTTCATCAGCCAGTACTCTACCGCGTTTTCGTAGTCATTGTATGGATTATCCCAGGAAACTCCATGACTTATGCCTATATTGGGAGCAGCTGCCAGTGGCCAGGCCTCAAAAAAGGCTGAATAGATATTGAGGGCTGTTCTCCCCTGAACTTGTTCATAAAAAACCTGGTTAAAGTCCCTGGCACATTTTAATATCCAGCCTTCAGCCCTTATTCCACGTCGACTTAAAGATACAATGTCGATATTTTTAAAGCGCCGCATCCAGGAGTAATCCCCATATTGAAAAACAATCAATTGATTATTAAGCTCTGTGCAAATTTCCGCTAAATCAAGTAAATAGCGTTCAGCTCCCCCATTATAAAAATACTCTCCGCAAAAATCCAAGAAAGTCGCCGTCATTACAGCAACCTTCCCCAGAAGATTAAGGTTGGCATAAGGCAGCCAACCGAGCGGGAGAGACTTTATTCTTGCTTCTATTAAAGCTACGTTGGCTTGATTTTCCTGACCCTCTTTGAGACATAACCCTTTACTGTTAGAGGAAAACTTCTCCATAATCGAGGTGCTTGGAAAATAACTAATCAGGTTTGCCTGCTTAGAAATGTCCTCCGATATATCATTAGGAGTGTCCATATCAATGTGGAACCAAAGCAGTTTATGATGTAAAACTTCAGCCCAATCCGGATGAATGTTTTGTGTCGACAATACAATAGCGGAAAGGCTTTTTATTACCGGGATAAGGGAGAACCCTTGATTAACTAAAATCAGCTTCTCCTCCAGAGTCTCTATGCCCCCTGAATCCGATGGCTTGCATAAAAAACACAGATACCCCTTGTAAGACATTTCCCTCAAGAGTTGCATTAATTCCCGTTTGGGATTCTCATTTTCAGGAATAAGATAGAGTATTGCCGCCTTATGTTTTTGAGAATTCAGTACCCTTACTATTTCCAGCATTTCAGCACTGAATTTTTTATCCCTCGGTTTGGAATCCGTGGTTAACGCTCTTGTCAAATCGCATTCTCCTTGATCGCTTTTGGGGGTAACGGATTTTTTTGAATGATTCTGCAAACACGCCTTTTTCTTCAATACATATTATGAAGATAAGAAATCCATTTTGATATCTTATGAGACTATGAGTTTTTAAGTGAGTTTAAGGACCCTTTGGACTTATTAAACACTGGTTTTCCGAGGGTAAGTAATGGAGAGGGGGTTAAGTAGTGGCAGGTTGCTCTGACTTATCTTTTTATGACCAGGACTATTTTGACCGGGGATGCCAGTCAGGGAAAAGTAACTATGTAGATTATTCCTGGGAAAGAATTGGCGGGGAAGTAGAAAAAACAGCCGCACATATAATAAAACATTATGCACCGGCTAAAACGTTGGATGTAGGATGTGCCAAGGGCTTTATGGTTAAAGCTCTTTATGAGCGGGGAGTTGATGCCTACGGCATAGATGCCTCCGATTATGCGGTAAGCAAAGTACCGGCAGAAGTTAACGACCGGGTAAAACTTGGTTTGGCCTCGGATTTGACCTATAACAGCAACGAGTTTGACCTGGTTACCATTTTTGATGTTTTAGAACATATTCCCGAAGAATTAGCTTACCCAACCTGTGCCGAGTTATTGCGCGTTTCCAGCAAATGGGTTTTAGTGTACGTTGTGACTAAGTATGAACCGGATGATATTGATCCTACCCACATAAATATTAAGCCCCGAGAGTGGTGGGAAGCCAAATTTGTGGAACTGGGCGGGAAGATATGCTCAACCAACGTTATTTATAATCCCGATATATGGTGGTTTAATTTAGCCGAGCGTTTAATCCTGGTAAAAAAGTAAACCTCTCTCCAGTTCTTATTGCTTTATCAGGAGGTGCCTTTGTGGGTCAAAACAAAAAGAGCCTGTCTTTAGCAATGATTGTAAAAGACGAAGAAAACTGTATAAAGAGATGTTTAGATAGCGTAATAAACCTGGTAGATGAAATTATCATTATCGATACGGGGTCAACAGATAAAACCATAGAAATTTGCCGTTCCTATAACGCTCAGGTTTTCCCTTACCCATGGAATAACAACTTTGCCGAGGCCCGCAACTTTGGACTGGATAAAGTTACCCAGGATTGGGTTTTATGGTTGGATGCAGATGAGGAAGTAGCTCCAGAGAATAGGAATCAGCTAAATAATCAGACACTCTTTGAGGATTATGATGCTCTCTCAGTCCCGCTTATTAATTTCTACGGTGAAGCGGTTGATCATGACCAGGTGGTTCAAATAGCTCAACCCCGGTTTTTTAGAAACCATATGGGCTTCCGCTTTGAAAATAAAATCCATGAGTGGCTTAACCTTTCCTCAGCGTATGAACAAGACCGGGTGGGGTTTTTAGATTTAAAAATCTATCATTATGGGTATATGAACTCACAGGTAGAGAATAAGCAGAAATTTAAGAGAAATGTTAGTTTGTTATTACGAGAATTAGCAGAAGAAAAGAATCATTCCTGGACCCATTATTATCTGGCAGCAGAGTACTATCGGAGCAATGAGTTTAATAAAGCCTTTGAGCATGTTAATCAATCTATAGAATTATTTATAAATGAAGGAATTATTCCGCCCCCCTCGATGCTTTATAGTTTGAAGTATTCGATTTTAATGGAAACCGGAAGCTGGGAGGGAGCATGGCCAGGCATTAAATCCGCAGTTAAAATGTATCCTGATTATGTAGATCTAAAGTTCTATATGGGAGTAATCCTTTATTACAAAAAAATGTATCAAGAAGCATTAGATTGTTTCCGAAAATGCCTCGAATTAGGTGAAAGCAACCTTAATTATTTAACTATCAAGGGATTGGGCAGTTTCAGTGCCTGGTTTTATGCAGGGCTTTGTTTTGAGGAATTAAAAAATGAAGAGGAAGCCTTTTTGGCATATCTTAAGGCGTTAATTATTTCGAATAATTATATACCGGCTCGCGAGGCTATTACTAAACTAATAAACATGCACCCCAGCCTGGCTGATCGTATAAAATATCTTAAACCCGAGTTTATGAGACTTTTAGAAAGTACTAAATAGCGTTTTTTTCAAAATGGGATATGTAGAATTGTAACAAGTCGCTCTTTAACAACATATTTATAGAGTATATTATGTAAAAAGGAGGGATTAAGTAATGTCATTGCCAACTATTCCAACTATTACCCCATCAATAAACCTCAATAGAACTCAAGTTATAAACCTGTTGTTAGCCTCCGTAGCATTGGAGGAACTTGGTTTAGCCCATATTATTAATGCTGAGGGTGAAAAACTACAGGCTGTATTGGGAACCCTTCCTGGGTTAACTATAACAGCAACTTCCATTTCGGGCTTACTCTCTGTTAACCGTGAAGTAAGAAGGTCTTTGCAAACTGTTCTAAAGAACCAAATGTTGCTGGAGTTTAAATTAGAAGACATCCTGGATATTCCCCCCGGTTAATAATAATAACTATAAATTAAGGTCTTGATTTCAGGGTTATTTGGCAAAGTTATACTTTCTCAAATAACCCATTTCATTTACCAATAATTATGTACAGGCATTCTGGAGGAAAACGGGAGTGGCTGATTTCCTATTTAACCGCATTCCCAATCATCATGTTTACGGACAGTGCTGTCTAATAGCGTTCTCAAATGCCTATAGGCTTGCAACGAATAGAGTGTCTATTTTTTAACAACTAGGCAACGGATTGAATATTAATATTAACATAATAATAACAGAAAGGCGTTGAGTAATATGACTATGCCTGAATTCCCTCCCCAGCATCATCGTCCCGATTTATATCATACAATTATCGATCTCCTGGATTCTATCGCCCTGGAAGAAATCGCTTTATCTCATTTGCTAAATGCGGAAGCGGAGAAAATTCAGTATTTTATTGGTCATATATCATCGTGTACCCCGGCAGATGTTTTAATAGACTTTAATGCGGTTGTGAATGAAACCTTGGAAACGGTAATTATGAAAGAATGGCTTCTCCTTAGAAAATTGGAGAAAGTTACCCGGTTCTTCCACCAGCGATTCCCGGCACCAATTCCCCCACGTCCGCCGATACCCCCATGTCCACCGGTGCCACC
>NZ_DCEA01000011.1:1638-13500 GCF_002316705.1 Syntrophomonas sp. UBA1041 | reverse complement strand
GTCCACTTGCAAGATATCTTGCAAGCCCAGACATAAGGTGAAAAAGTATTATCGATACTGCTGCGAAGAATGACCAAGTAGGGGAATAGCCGTCTTAAATAGCCTGCCATTTCCTGTGTACCGGTGCCCCTAAATCATCCGGGGGGCTGGTCCCCTGATTCCAGTCGCATAATTTGTTCAACCAGCAAAGCGGCACTGTAGGTAGCCGCTTTTTTGGCCCAGGGGGTTACATTAACGAAAGCCACGATAGGTAAAGTCCATTCCAACATAGCCAGGAGATAAGGAATGAGATCGCTTTCAAAGAGCACCACGGTTTTGGCGTATTTCCTGATGCGGCAAATCATCTGGTAAACCTTGTCTACCGCCGGATCATCGCCCCGGTAGACCAGGGTGGGCACTTCATCCAGCGAGTTGGCCCGGGCCAGGGCCTGCTCCATCTCCAGAAAAGCTACCATATCTGCTTCACTGCCCATCCGAGTCATTTCAAACTTGAATATGGGTTCCAAACGGGCGAAATCGGAGACTATATTCCTAAACCCGGTTTCAGAAAAATCGATGATATAGACATTGTCGCGTTCATCCAGCAGGATGTTTTGCATGTTCAAATCCCCGTGATTAATGCCGGTATACCAGAGCCGGGCCGCTGATTGCCGGGCAGGATATTCATTTTGCAAGAAGTGATAGGGATTGGGCAGCAGCAACCCCAATTCCGGACAGGCAATAGTCTTTTCCTGGGCTGAAATACCGAATTCCGCTTCCGCCGCCGCAAAAACCATGGGGAACAGTCCCAGCGGATTATGTTCCTGATAGGGCTTGATCATTTCCCAGCGGGGTTGGCCATACCAGGGTTTGAGGATATGGGTAAAGATTTCGTCGAAAAGCGGGATTAATTCCTCCGCCGGTCTTTCCCGGAAACGATGGGTGAGCCAGTCCAGCTTGCTGTCCGGACCGCTGATTCCCACAAAGTTGTAGCGCATACCGGTGGAGGCTCCGCAGGTAGTCTGGCCCATAATGGTAGTAGAGTTGTTGAGAATATAACCTTGTACATATTTTTGATGGTTTAAAATCTCTTTTTCAATCAGGGCGGTGGGGCCAATCTTTAACACCGTGGGCAGCATCCGCCGCTGATCCTTATCATAAGCAGTTACGCGAAAGGGTTTGCCCGGGCTGAATCCCCCGTGCAACGGTTCCAGCACTACCCGCCGGGCATCAGCATAGAGGCGGCGGGTAATTATCTGCCATTCTTCCGGGAAAGGGATCTCGCCCTGTACTTCCAGCTGCAGCTGTTTTTCTTCCCCGGAGCGGATTTGACCGGGAACAAAGAACCACACCCGCCCCTGGCTAAGAGCCGTATGTTCATGCACCATGATTACATCCTGCATTAATTCCAGCCTGGAGCAGTACTCCAAGATTCTCCCCGGTTCCTGCATGTTTTCCCAGTCCAATTGCCCGGTAAAGGAAAGGGCGTTGCCCAGAAAGAACTCCTCTCCCGGCCTTATCCCCTGCTGGGCCATGAGCATGGAGAGCTGTTCATCAGCTTGCCAGCCGTTGTTGCCACCCAGGCCGATCAGCAGCATGGTTTGCGGTTCAAGCAGTTCCCGCTCCAGCGTTTGGTTGCGTATCAAGTCCTCATAGTTTTGATAATAGCTCCCACTGCCCGGCCGGGTTTGCCCTATTGCCACCATGCCGATCACTGAGGTTGTTTTGCCATCCAGCTCCTGTAGTTTATCAATTATCAAGCTGCGCAGATCGCGCAAACTAATCGGCTCCCCGGAGGGCATATCCAGTTTTCCCCACGGCACCCCGGTAAAACCGGCGGCGGCAGCAATATACATAACTGCCTGGCCGGGTTCTCTGACCAGCATAAAATCCGGTTGATTATAGGCATCCGCTGGTAATACGCCGACTAGTTTTTCCAGGGCCAGGAATGACCCCAGCCCTTCCCAGGCGTTTGCCCGGTCGAAACCCAGTCCCCCAATGCCAAAAGCTACCTCAACGTCTTCCAGGCTGACCGCTATCAAATCAGAACTATCTAAATTGTCTAAAGCGGGGCTTCTTGGCGCATTCCAGATATCGAGGCAGCATTCCTTTCCTGACAGAAGCTGCCATGAACATGTTCTTCCCTGCACCGCCAGGCTCCGGGCACTGCTCTGTACCGATGATTCCTTCTTTACTAGCGCCCGAGCCTCGTCAATCGTTGCCGCCTGTTGAAAAAGCTGCAGCACTCCGGTAGTTTCCAGCACCGATTTAACCTCGGGTCTTGAGCCGGCCAGGATAAGCTGGCCGTCTATTCTGGCCAGTTTCTTTCCGTATTTGATCAGGAAACGAATCCCGGCACTGGACAAATAAATGACATTGGCAAAATCCAGCAGCCATTGCTTTTCGCTGCTAATGCGGCGTTCGACTTCCTGCTCCAATAGCTGGGCGCCCAGCCCGTCAAAGCGCCCGTCCAGGGTTATCCGGGGGATATTGTCCTCGATAGAAATGGAAACATCAAGCATTTTGCCTGCTCCCTTCCAAATACATATTATGTTTTATATCCCGCTTGTCATACGAGCGGTTATTGCTATCCTGGTAAAGTTTATGTTGATTGTTTATTGCTAATATCTTAATTTGAAAACGCATTTGCATTAAATCAAAGCATACATGATGCGGAGCAAAAATTACTTCTCGCTCGGTCAAAGACAACGTATCTTTTAATAGATATGTAATGACTTCAGAAGCAAGACCGCAGAATCACCTAATAGGGCTGCATCTTCTCAAATGAATACAGGCGTAGAAATTTTTGTAGTGGAAGCAGAATTTAAAAAGTCAAGAAATAATATTCCACAAAGACCAAGAGTATCCTTTTTTTAAGTTGCAAAAACCTGGAGGCCGTTAAAGGAAGCAAGGGGCATTTTTTTCGCTTCGTTATAATAAGAATCCATTCGTTAATTTAACAACTAACATGGCTTCGATATGGCATAACGCGATTTCATATAAATATACCCAGGAGGGCACAACTCAAAAATGAAAAGTTTTTTTAATAAAGGATATATATACTTTTTGCGGAATTTTAACATTTACTAGCATTCTGCATGTTTATGGCGTGGCTATAAGCCGGGGAGGGAGACTATTGCCTAAGAAGTTGTTAATGGTAGGAATAACTATTATTCTGCTTATTACGCTGGCAGGTTGCCGGGAGAACCCGGCTGGCGGCAAACTGAAAACCCTCGATGATCTTAAGGATAAACGAATCGGGGTTTTGCTGGGCAGTATTTATGATGAATACGCTAACAAGACTTATCCTGATGCCACGATATTGCAGTATAAAAGCCAGTCAGACCTAATCCTGGCGGTAAAAACCGGCAAAGCCGATGCTGCTTTCTTCAACCACGAATCTTCGCTGGAATTGATGCGCAAAGACCAGGAACTGGCCTATGTAGGCGAGAATCTGTATAAAGTTCCGGTTGGTACCGGGTTTAACCAGGAAAATGATGAATTGCGGGAAGAATTCAACCAGTTCCTGCAGCAACTCAAGGCCAGCGGGGTCTATGACGATATGGTGAAACGCTGGATAAGCAATGGAATAAGCGATATGCCGAAAATAGATAACCCTAAAAACAATGGCCGTCTGGTTGTCGGCGTGGTCAGTGATAAAGGTTTGCCTTTTGCTATAGTAAAAAACAATCGGATCGTTGGTTTTGATATTGAATTGTCCGAAAGATTTGCCGCTTATTTAGGCAAAGAACTGCTGTTGCAGGATATGGAGTTTGCGGGACTCGTTGCGGCCGCCGCCAGCAGCAAAGTAGATATGATCGCCAGTACCATAGTTATTACCGAAGAAAGGAAGTGTCAGGTTGATTTTTCCGATCCCTATTATGAGCTGGGAGTGAGTGTTTTTGGCCTGAAGAAGAATATCGCCCGCTATGAGAACGTTCAGGAGAATAAAGCCCTTACGTTGGAGGCTTTGGAAAACAAGCGCATTGGGGTTTTGACCGGTTCAGCCGGGGATAATGCCGCCCGGCAAAGATTTCCCCAAGCGCAGGTATATGACTTTGATAATATTATTAATGCCACTGCTGCACTGGGAACCAACAAGATCGATGCGGTAGTCTTTGAGCGCAACAGTCTGCAAAGCATTGCCCAACAAAACCCGGATTTAACGGTGATCGAGGAAGCGGTCAAATCAGTTGATGTAGCTATAGCCGTAAAGAAAAACAATGCCCGGCTGTTAAATCAGGTAAACCAGGTAATAACCGACCTGGAGAAGAGCGGTACCCTGGCGGAGATGAAAAAACGCTGGTTTGTAGAGGGTGATCTACCAGTCATGCCTGAACTTGATATGCCAGTAACCGAGACCGCCCTGCGGGTGGGAACGGAGGCCTTGATGCCCCCCTTTGAATTTGTAGATAGCAATAATGAATGCAGCGGTTTTGATATTGAGCTGGCCAACCGGATAGGTCAGGCCCTGGGCAAAAAAGTGGCAGTGTCCAATATGAATTTTCCCGCCCTGATACCAGCCTTGCAATCCAGTAAGATTGACCTGGCTATTTCTTGTTTCAATATAACCGAGGAACGCCAGCAAAAGGTGGATTTTACCAGGCCTTATCATACCAGCAATATCGCCGCCATGGTGAAAAAACCTCAGCTCAGTTCACCGTTAGGCGACTTCTTCAATAACATTAAAACCAGTTTCTACAGAAATATTATTATGGAACAGCGCTATTTGCTTATAGTTGACGGCCTGAAAGTCACGGTCATAATATCGTTGTTTTCTGTAGTGTTTGGCACCCTCTTGGGCGCTCTGGTCTGTTGGCTGCGCATGTCTAAGAATCGGGGGTTGCAGGCGCTTGCCCGGGTCTACATTTCTATCCTGCGGGGGATCCCGGTGCTGGTGCTGCTTATGCTAGTCTTCTATGTGGTATTTGCATCGGTAAATATAAATCCGGTAATGGTGGCGGTCATAGCCTTCGGTATGAACTTCGCCGCCTATGTTGCGGAGATGTTTCGCACCTCCATCGAAAGCATTGATAAGGGACAGAGCGAGGCCGGGATTGCCAGCGGCTTTACCCCCTGGCAATGCTTTGGCTATATTATCATGCCCCAGGCCGTACGCCGGGTCTTGCCCGTCTATAAGGGCGAATTCATTTCGCTGGTTAAAATGACCTCGGTGGTCGGTTACATCGCCGTGCAGGATCTGACCAAGGCCAGTGACATTATCCGCAGCCGCACCTTTGATGCCTTCTTCCCGCTGGTGATGGTGGCCTTGCTTTATTTTGCCATATCATGGCTGCTGGCCCTGGTCTTGGACTATATTGCCTTTAAAAGCGACCCGCAGATAAACCGCAGCAAAGGAGGTATTGGCGCATGATCAAAACGGAACAACTGTGCAAGCGTTATGGTAGTCTTACCGTGCTTAAAGATGTCAGTACCGAGATCAGCAAAGGCGAAATTATTTCTATAATCGGCCCTTCGGGAACCGGCAAGAGCACCTTTCTGCGCTGTCTTAACCTGCTGGAAAAGCCCAGCGGCGGCAGTATTTATATTAATAATGTCGACCTTTTGGCCAAAGACACTGATGTCCCGAAAATACGGCAAAAAACGGGCATGGTCTTTCAATCCTTTAACCTCTATGCCCATCTCTCAGTGCTGGAAAACCTTACCCTGGGACCGGTAAAATTGCTGGGTAAAAGTAAGGCCGAGGCCAATCAAAAATCCCTGGAGCTTTTAAAACTGGTAGGTCTGGCGGAGAAAGCCCATAGCTTCCCGGATGAGCTTTCCGGAGGGCAAAAGCAGCGGGTGGCCATAGCCCGTTGTTTGGCCATGGAACCGGAAGTCATATTGTTTGATGAACCCACTTCGGCGCTTGATCCCACCATGGTAAGCGAGGTATTGGCGGTTATCCGCCGTCTGGCCAAAGCAGGCATGACTATGCTGGTGGTTACTCATGAAATGGAGTTCGCCCGCAACATATCTACCCGGGTGTTTTACATGGATGAGGGAATAATCTATGAGGAAGGCACCCCGGAGCAAATATTTGAAAACCCGCAAAGAGAAAAGACCAGAGCTTTTATAAACAGGGTGCGCAGCTTTAATTATCATATCGACAACCCCAATTATGACCTCTATGCCATGAATGCAGAGATTGAGGCCTTTTGCGAGAAGCACCTCCTGCCACCGCGGGTTTGCGACCATATACTGTTGCTGGTGGAGGAAACCCTGCTCCTGCAAACTGATTTCTCCGATATTTCGCTTAATCTCGCCTATTTTGAAAAAACCGGCCATTTGGAGTTTCGCTGCGAAGCAGCCGGTGAACCGGTTAATCCGCTGGCGGAAGGTGTACAATCCGACGACATCGGGCTGAAGCTTATTCAGAGCCGTATTGAAGACAGCCAGTACCGCTATGAAAACCATAAAAACATGCTATTTTTCAAAGTCAAGAGCGAATAAAACCCCGGGTGGCAAGGTGGCAAGGGGACGGTCCTTTTGTTACCCAAGGTTAATCGTAAATAAAACCCCCAAAGAGGATTGAGCTAGATTTAAAACTGTTGCGTATATATATACAGACCCCCGTGAACATCAAAACTGTTTTCAATGCAAGAAATCAACTGAAAAACTGGCACCCGTAATGTTAAAGCAGATGAGAATAATTGAGCCAAGAGGTAAAAGTTTGAAAGAAATCTTTCATGACGTTTTGTGCCTCAAGAAAGGAATGGACATATTTATGATTGAAGATCCCCGCTATCAGTTTTCCCGGGAATCCGCCATCAAGGAAAAACTGCTGCAAAGACTGAAAATAGAATACCGAAAAACCCGGATGGCAAAAGTCGTTCCCCTCGACGATGATAAGCTAATACTGGTGACGGCGGCAGGGGATGCCCGGCAACAGCAGTGCCCATACAGCTGCATCTGCGAAGAATGCCCGTATTTCACAGGTTCCTGTCAGCAAAATCTTGTCAAGGGTTGAGGTGGTGATGTTTGTTGTATGATTTCGGCCGGGAATCCGAATTTGAGCGCATGTATGAGGATTATTTCTCCAAAATATACAACTACATTTTTTATCGTCTTCTGCATAGAGAACAAACGGAGGAATTGGTCAGCGATATTTTCCTGAAGGTAGTTGTCCATTTGGATAGCTTTCAACCCGGCAAGGCATCTTTTAACACCTGGATTTTTACTATTGCCCGCAACTTACTGACGGATTATTACCGCAAAAGCAAGATCATAATCAGTATTGATGACGAAGGCTTTCCTGAATCCGCCCTGGCCGTAGATATTAATCAACAATGTCGGCTTATCGAAGACGAGGAGCGGCAGGAGCTATACCGGGCCCTGGTTTTATTAAACGACCAGCAAAGAAATGTTATAGCTCTAAAATACTATGGCGGTTTCAACAATCGGGAAATATCACGCATAACGGGAATTAATGAAAGCACGGTTTCCAGCCTCTGTACCAGAGGTATAAAAAAACTGCAAACCTTGCTGAATGCTACCCGGTAATACTACCATAAACTACAGGTTGCCTACCCCGCAAGTGCCGGCGGCTTTGCTCGCAGTTTTAATTCCTTGCAGAAGCTTGCGTAAAATAATAAATGGAATAATGGCACGGCCCGGATAGCTTTCAGAGGGCGGTCGGGTGTAGTTGTGCTCCTCCTTGCCCCTTTATTCAATGACGGCACTCACCAGGTTCATCCCGTTCTGGTATTCATAGTGCAATGACGCTGTTTTTTGGCGCACCAGATAAAGACCCAGGCCCCCAATCTGCCTCTCTTCCACGGACAGGCTGGTATCCGGCTCCCCTATCTGCAGCGGATTGAAAGCCGCAGTATTGTCGGCAATGGCAAGAATGACCCTGGATTCTTCGCGGTGTATCTTGATCTCCACCATATTATTAGCCGTGGTGGGGACGCCGTATTTCAAGATATTGGTAACCAGTTCCTCGACAATTAACTGAATGGAAAACAGCCGGGACAACAGGAATTCATCACGGGCGCAGTAAGCCTCTATTTCACTATTCAAAACCTCGAAATCAAAATCAGCCAGGCTGCTCTTATACTGGTAGTCCATCCGCTTCACCCTTTCCTCTGTTCATATCATTGTCCCAGATGCTGTTTCCCGATTCATCCAGTGCACTACAAGCCAACATGATTTCCTGGAAGGACCAGCCCTCCTGCAGCAGATCAAGCTGCCTTTGCGCCGGGCTCTTAACCTCGTGATCCGGTTTGAGGAATCGCCCCAGGTATTTATCTTCCCCCCGTTTACGTTTTTTCAGCCCGGCGGCGGCAATTGCCAGCAGATTATTAATAAATTCCCGCAGCCGATCGGCGGGAATGGCCATTTCCCGGCTTACTGCCTGTCGGCGTAATTGGGAGTTGCTAATGTTAATCTGGTTATCCTGCCAGAAGTCATGCACCAGTTCGCTGGCAACCGTAATATTTTCGGCAATACCCGTATAAAAAGCGGCCGGGGCAAAACTATCCGCCAAGGGTTGGGTGCAGGTTTGCCTGATTTCAACGGTGCCATGACGGCTGACGGCTACCGGTTCCAGGGAGCGAAAACAGGAAAGATCCGCTTCAGACCAGCGTTCTCTAGCAATATAATCGGCAAATCTCACCGGCGGGATGGCCTTGAATCCACTGGAACCGTCACTGATGATGAAGATCTTCAGATCCAGCAAATGCTTTACAACCTCCTCAAGGGAAGCATAATCCCGGTCATAAGGCCGGATATTGGGCGCTTCACATAAGCGCCACAATATGTCGCGGAAACACAGGGTCGGGTGGGCCATTTCACGCTGCAATGAGGCCGGCAGCCGAGCAATAAACTTACGATTGCCGGCATAGGCGAAAGGCAGGGAATTGGCAAAAAGCATGGCATCAACAAAGGCCAGCTTGCCCAGCAGATTCAATAAATCCGGCAACTGGGACAGTTCGACATCGAGATGGGTTTGGCAGGCAGCCGAGAAAGCATGGAATATTTCTCCGTCATGATGGCTGGTAAAGTTTTTCAAGAACTCCGCCTTGGCCAGCATAACCGGGGAATTAAGCGGTTTGCTGTCGGCATAAGCCGCATAAGGATTGATGCCCATTCCGCAGATGAGGTGATGATGCTCATGCGCCAATTCCTGCAAAGCTGTCACATAGCTATAAAAATTGGCGGCGATTTGGTCGATACCCGGTTTTTTAGCCATGGCGAATTCAATGGTGTTAAAGGTGGTTTCAAAGGAAAAGGCATCCTGCCGTGGGTTAACCGCTTCGATGGGAAAACCGTTCTGGTCAAAGCGCGTAGGGGTAAAAGCGAAGCGCTGCTTCAGCAAATCCAGCATGGCGGCAATAAACCCAGGCTCCACCGCCTGGCAGGCCAGATTCACCACCGGCATTTCAATTTCCACCCCTATACAGGGCTCGCCTTTGCCCGCAAACTTGTCAATAAACAGGCGGTAGATCAAGGCCTCGGCGCTGCTCCTCATCATCGGCTTTCCGTTTCTCATCAGCTTATTTTGCGAATGGCGACAATGGTGATGTCGTCAAACTGCGGGGCTTCACCCACAAATATATCTACATTCGACTTGATTCCTTCGATCATTTCCGGCGCGGATAGCCGCTTTAGCGAGGGTAGGGCCGCCAGCAAGCGGGCATCGCCATACAGTTCTTCGTCCAGGTTGGTGGCCTCGGTTACTCCATCGGTATAAAGAACCAGGGTCTCGCCCGTTTGCAGCTGGGTGTACATAATCGGGTACTGGATGCCTTCCATAGCTGCCAAAGGCAGTTTGGGTTTTACCGGTACGAATTCACTGCTTCCGTCCGGGTGGACGATAACCGGCGGATTATGCCCGGCGCAGGCATAAGCAATCTGGCCGCTATTAATATCCATAATTCCCACATAGGCAGTCACGAATAGTTCCGCCGGATTCTCCTGGCAGAGCAGGTTGTTGGCGGTGCTGAGCAGTTCATCCACCGTTGTATTATGGGCCTGGGCCGCAGTTTTCAGAACCATCTTCGCCACGGTCATGAACAATGCCGCCCCCACACCTTTGCCGGAGACATCGGCCACCACGAAACATAGTTTTTCTTCATTGAGCATGAAGAAGTCGTAGAAGTCACCGCCTACTTCCTTGGCAGGCACCATCATGCCGGTAATATCATAACCGGGGCAATCAATCTGCTGGGGCAGCATACCCAGTTGGATGTCGCGGGCTACCTCCAGCTCCGATTCCAGCCGCTGCTTATCAGCAGCCGACCGGGCTACCGCTTCCATATATTCTTTAAGACGAACGATCATGCCATTGAAGGTGGTGGCCAGCATGCCCATTTCATCCGTCCCCAGGTCGGCAAATTCATAATCCAGGTTGCCTTCGCCAATCACCCTGGCACCATCGGCCAGTATTTCCACCGGCCGGGTAATCGACCGGCTCAGCCGGGTGGCGGTCATGAATACCAGCGGCAGCAAAACCAGGATGATTATTAGGAAAACAAAGAAAACCCTGCGGGTTTCATCGCTAATTACCTGTTCCATTTTATCGCCGGTAGCGGACACTGATTCCGCCACGGCCTGCACCGGGGCCATCATCATTTCGTAATCCAGCACCGTCACCAGCAGCCAGTCGGTAGATTTGATCTGGGCATAGCCGATGATAGAGCTGTCATCAGAATAATAATCCGAAATTGTCGTCATTAGATCGATGTTTTTGATGAATTTTTCGAAATAGGGCTGTTTTTCCGTGGCCTTTACATCCAGGGAACTGAGTAGGACATGGCCCTGCCGGTTCATAATGAAGGCCGCGATGTAGGTATTGTCGCCGGTATTAAGGGTCTTTTCCGAGATCTCGCTGACCCGCAGATCAAAGGCCAATACCCCCACTAATTGGCCCTTTTTGTCATGAATAGGGGTAGCACAGGTGACATAACTTCTATTATCCGTGCCGGTGTAAAGATCGGACCAGTTTACCGTACCCGCCTTGACCGCATCCTTATACCAGTCGCGAGTACGCATATCCGCCTTCTCCACAGCCGGATAAAAGGTTTTGGTACTGGAAATAACCATGCCGTTTTCCAGTACCAGATAAGCCAGGGATATCTTCGGCTCAATCTTCAGGATATTGTCGAACATGGGGGTAGCTGCGCCAAGAACATTAAGGGTACGGTTAACTTCCTGCTGGCTGGGGTGGGCGGCCTGGGAGATGATGTATTCTTCATAACGGCTGATAGGGATGGCATGGGTGGTTCCCCCGCTATTATACAGGGTTTCAATATCCCCTTTCATGGTATTAAGCTCACCCATGATGCGTTCGAAATCAATATTGATGGTCTGGGCATAATAATTGGCCAGCGAGATCGCCAGTTTGGAGCTGCTCTTAGTGATTTCAGCGACATTTTTCTCATAAAGATCACCAATAGCAGTTTTATTCTCTTGCTGAAAGGTGGCTTTAATATCGTTGAATCCATATATGGAGATGGCACACAACAGCAGAGTTACCAATAATGATAAACCCAACAGGGAAAACAATATCTTTTTGCCAATGCTCATTTATCCCGCCGCCTTTACTATTTATCAGATTCTGATAATAATGTTGTTCAAACCGAGGCTGGTGGTATAATCCACCTGTTTGGTCATTTTGGTAATCATCTGGAGTCCCATGCTTTCACCCAGGGCCAGGGCTTCGGAAATATCGGCATTCTCCATGGCCTGCTGGTAATAATCCAGGGGATTGAATTTCCGGCCCGCACAGCGGAAGCGCATGGTGGTGACATCGTCCCGGACAAATATCCGTACATCAATTGATTTATTTTTGTTGCCGGCAAAGATATGCTGTACCATCAACAGGAGTATTTCTTCAATGGCCAGGCTTATGACCATGGATTGTTTGGAATTAAGCTTGCA
>NZ_DCEA01000011.1:0-1326 GCF_002316705.1 Syntrophomonas sp. UBA1041 | reverse complement strand
GTAAGGATAGTCATCAACAGGGTGAGCAGTTCGCTGATGGAAAAGGCGGCCCAGATGCCGTATATCCCCATGGCCTGAGCCATGGCCCCGGCGGCCGGAATAATGAACAAAAAGCCCCGGCACAGGGTAATCCGGTTGGCAATACTGGTTCGGCCAATTGTCATGTAATAATATACGAAAATATTGTTTGCCACTGCTCCCAGCAAACCGATCGAAGATATAATAAGGGCCGGTACTGCTATGCGCAGCTGCTCGGGCGAACTAAGATTAAAGGCCAAACAGATCGGTTCGGCCAACAGGGATACTGAAATACTGAATATCGCCATGGTTATGATGCCGTAGCGGAAGGCTAAAAACACCACTTTTTTTATGCTCAGCACATCGCGTTCACCGTAAAAAACGCCCACCAGCGGAGATACGGTCTGGGATATCCCGGAGATAATGGCCTGGGCCAGGGTGTTGACACTGTTGACAAAGGCAAAACTGGCAACGGCAATCGGTCCGCCTACGGCCAGTATGAGCATGTTTAATACAAAAGTTCTGACTACGCTGTACAGGTTGTTTAGCGCCGGGGGGCTACCGGTAATAGCGATCGCGTATACCAAGCGCAGGGATTGGCCGATAGGCGCGAATCGATATCCTCCCCCCTTGATAAAAAGAAACGGAGACATTACAGCCACGGCCAACAACGCGCTTATAACCGTAGCCAAGGCCAGTCCCAGCATGCCCATGCCCATGACTACCGTAAACCACAGGTCAAGGATGATATCCAGCGCGGCCATGATTAAAAACATAATCATGCCCAGAAAAGCCCGGCCCTCAATCCGAAAATAGTTAAGCGGCAGGTATACCGCCATAATGCAGATAGCCCCCGGAATTAAGCCCCGGCAATAGGCATAGACCAGATCATAAAGCTCAGGATCGTTGCTGAGGAGCTTTACCAGTGGCTCGATAAATATGAATCCGATGATGCTGAATACAGTGCCCAGCAGCAGAATTAGCAGCATGGTAAGGGTGAAAAGCTTGTTGGCGGTGCTGCGGTCTTCGCTCCCCATTGAAACCGAGGCCAGCGTGGAAGAGCCCACACAAACCAGAGTGCCCAGCGTGGTTAACAGAAAAAACAGGGGGTTCACCAGGCTCATCGCCGCCAGTGCATCACTCCCCAACACCTGTCCGGCAATAATGTGATCAACCATAAAACTGATATTCCCGCCCAGGATTGCCAATATGGACGGAATCAGGTAGCGCCGGAAGCTATGATTGACCAGGTAGTCATTATCATGCATATTTTCTCTTTCCAAACTTGATTCTACTGCAAAAAGTTAT
>NZ_DCEA01000105.1:2015-75023 GCF_002316705.1 Syntrophomonas sp. UBA1041 | reverse complement strand
TCCAATAAGTCAGAAAGTCAGGACTAATGATTCGTCCACACCAATTGCCTGATCCTCCATGGCTTGTGTTACTGGTGTTATTATAAGTGATAATATCAATACTAGTGCGAATAAAAATGATTCTTTCCACGCTGGTTAGTTAGGGTGTTTTATATCATAATTTACAATAATATTATAATATGTAAATATTTATAATGCAAAAGAGCCATTTGAGGGTGTGAATACTCTTACAATTAGGACATAGCGAACTTGTGAGCAGTAGGGAGCGCAAATGGCTAGCAGCCTGTGCAAATCAGCTACGAATATTACACTGACGGCATAGTCAAAGCCATCGACTATCCCAATGGACTAAGAACTGATATATATAACAACATCAACCAGCTGACAGAACTCGCCAATAAAAGGAAGCCAATACTGTCTCCTTATTCAGCTACGCCTATGATGGAAATAGAAATATAATATCAGTAACCCCAGACGGTCAAACCACCGACTGTCAAGATGACATATTAATCTGACAAAAGTCTCCACAAATCCACCTTAAAGCCGTTCTTTTCAGAATCAGGCTGGATAATTGGTGACACATGTTTGAAAGGCTTTTTTTTGATGCCGCCCGACATATGCGCCTTCGCCAGCTCCGCAAGAGAGTTTCTGCCCATCGGCTGCTGCCGGACGTACTCATAAATCTGCTTATACCGCTGCACCTGCCGGTCGCGGATCCGCCAGGTCCCCGCACTTTAGCGCAGGTAGTCAAAGCTGTCCATCATATAGATCAGCAGTTCCTCCAGGCAGGCTTTGACAGCTTCTTCATGGTACGGGACTGCTTCATCGTCCGGGAGAAGCTGCACCAGCCGGGCGACATGCTCTTTCAGACAGCGGTATTTTTTCGGCGCTTCGGCCTCAGGGTCAGTAGAACAGCACTGGAAAAGCATATATTCAAAGTTCGGATCGGCACGGACGCAGAAGGCGGGGTCTATCTGCAAAAGCAGCAGCCGGTTTGTTCCGCCGTTCTTTTTGATGCGGTGCGGTTTGTTCACGTTGACGACGGCGACTTCGTTCTCTTTCAGCAGGTGGGTTTCGCCGCACAGGGTAACCTCCGTCTTTCCCGCCAGCACCAGGATGATCTCCACGGCATTGTGCCAGTGGTAGTGGTATTCATCGATCTGCCACACCGAGGCTTTTAGCGGCAGCTTTCCTGAAAATCCAATGATTTCCGGGTACATATTTCAATCACCTTCCTTTCCTCGTTGCCATAACTCTATTGCATTTGGAAAAGCCGCGCATTGACACTTTTAAGCTCCGAGAAAAAAAAATCAATTTTTTATCAAAAAATAAACCCGCGTTAAGCGGGTTTATCTGTTGGGCATGTTCATTCGGTTATTCTATGAAATCTCCGGCGTTGGCCGCCGACAGCCGGCGTACGGCATAGTCGAAGGGTATGTCCCTGTATCGCGCTTGCCGGGCAAGGGCCGCGCTGTCCGCTTTATGGGCTTTGCGAAAATCCGAGGGGGTGGCGTGGAAGAAGCGCCGGAAATATTTAATGAGGTATTTGGCGTCGGAAAAGCCGCAGTCCTCCGCGATCTCCACGACGCGCAGGCCGGAGCCGAGCAGCAGCCTTGCCGCGCGCTCACACCGGCCGTAGCACATCAGCTCCTGAAAGGACATGCCGAACTTTTCCTTGATGTCGCCGGAGATATGCTGGAGGCTGACGCCCAGCTCCGCGGCAAGAGCCGTCAGGCCGAGGCGCACCTCTGCGTCGCTGGTCGTATGCCGCGCCATCTGCCGGAGCCTTGCCACGCGTTTTTCGTCAAAGGGCTCGGTGCCGAAGCCCCAGCGCAAAAAATCGAAATTGTACACGGTATAGGCCAGCATTTCCTTCAAGAGCTTCTTCAGGTTGCCGTTGTCTGCGCCGCGCTGGTCCGCGCCGAGCAGCCCGGCCAGCCGGGCGATATAGTCCTTCAGCACACCATACTTTTCCGGAGCCTGGGCTTCGTGATAGGTAGAGCAGCAGTAGAGGAACAGATAACGGTCCGGCAGGACGCTGCGGCAGAAAGCGGGATCGATGTGTAGAAACAGGATTTCGTCCTCTCCGTCCCCGGTCATGCGGTGCAGCTCGCCCATGTTCGTAATGGCGACGTCCCCTTCCCGCATCGACAGTTCGTCGTTGCCCATGCCGATGTTGACCGAGCCCTTGAGCACCTGCACAATCTCCAACGCCTCGTGCCAGTGGTAGGGGTATTGGTTGCCAGCCCGGACAAACGCCCGGACCGGCAGGCCGTTATGAAATTCGATCGACTCGGGACGCATACTTGCCGCTCACCTCACAAACATCGGGCAGGGATCATTTCTTCGGGGTTTTCAACATCTTTCGGCACAACCCACATATTGCCATCTTCTGCAGGCCTTCGATTCGTCCGGCTGCGCAATGATAGTTGACCATCCGGCTTATGATAACACCATTTATCCGCGGCTTCCCTTACGCTGATGCATTCTATGACCCATCCCCCGCTTATGTATGTTGCCTCCATTATACTTCTCAAACCATCTTGCAGCATAGTGGCGCCGACGCAGCCTCCCCAGTTAGAATAGAAATGTAAGAAATTCTTAAGAAAATTGTTCGGGTGCCTGTAAACTTTTTTTTATAGAGTAAAACTACGGCTCAGTGGTTGAAAATTATAAGTGGAAGGAGGTGTTGTTGAGATATGGATCACCATACCGTACTGGTTGTTGATGATGACCGCGAAATCGTACAGGCCATCGCCATCAACTTACGGAATGAGGGTTATCAGGTGTTGATGGCCTATGATGGACTGCAGGCCCTGGAAATGATACAGACCCAAACGGTGCATTTGATAATTCTGGATGTGATGATGCCCAGGCTGGACGGGCTGTCAACTACACTGAAGATCCGTCAGGAAAAAAACATCCCCATTATCATTCTATCTGCAAAATCGGAGGATACCGATAAGATTCTGGGCTTATCCATGGGGGCGGATGACTACGTCACCAAGCCTTTCAACACTCTGGAACTGATGGCCCGGGTAAGGTCACAGCTGCGCCGCTATGTGACCCTGGGTGATATTCACCTTCAGAATCACGATATCCTGCAATCCGGCGGGCTGCGTTTTGACCTGCAAAGCCATACCCTGACTGTCGATGGAGACCCGGTAAGACTGACAGCAACTGAAACCAGGATCGTAGAGCTATTGATGCGCAGCCCGGGGCGGATATTCCCTGCCGAGGAAATCTATGCGCGGGTATGGGGAGAGACCGCCTACGGAGTGGAGAACACCGTCATGGTACATATTCGTCGCATCCGTGAAAAAATTGAAATCAACCCGAAAGAGCCGAAATACTTAAAGGTGGTTTGGGGCATTGGATACAAAATTGAAAGTTGCTAAACCGTGGCGGGCCTGGATCTGCTTTTTCCTGGCCGTCAATCTATTAAGCATTCCGCTATTCGCCGCCCTGGCGGCAATACTGCACTCGAACGGCAGTCTGGAAGCAGTCAAAGCTCCCTTTGTTGAGAATTTTAAAGATACTTCTGTTTTTGAGACGCAGACCGCCAGGTATTTCAGTTTGTTACTGGGACTGGCCAATGAAAACGAGACTGTTGAAGACACACAGATCGCCGCGGCTAAAAGGATTCTCAACCAGGAGGGCAATAACTTGAGATACTATGTCCTTAACCCGGACATCGGCCTGAATCTGGGGAACCTGGATGAAGAACCATTATATTTGAACCCGGGAGAGATGCCGGGGCCGCCTTCAGGCTATGGATACTTTTTATACTTCGATGGCGAGAAGATAACCGTCGTCGACCATGGGACAGTGGTTGATGCCGAGCGCTTGGACAGCGGCTACCGCAATATAATCTCCAGCCTCAGCAACGTATATTACTATCAGACCGCCGAGGTCGGCCCGGGCGGGTCTTTGTCCTTTAGTCTGCCTGATTCTGAAAAATCCCAAAATTTGGCCAATTACCGGGTGTTTCTGGCAATCAATGATGTGCTGGCAGCCAATCCCTACGGACACTCCGTTTATGATCAGCAGCAAAAGTATCTCATATTCATGAAATGGACTTATCCGGTTTTGGCCTTGCTGGGATTGATATTCTTAATCTATGCCCTCATAAAATGGCCTGAAAAGCGCGACTATGACCGCCGGCTGGCGGCCTGGTCGGGGGACATGTGGTTGGAAGTCAAGTTATTGGTCTCACTAATAGTTTTAACGCTTGCTGTCGGCATTTCCCCTATCTTCGGCATTTCCCCTGGCGGAAGCGATTTTCTCGGCTGGTGGCTAGAAGCAACCATGATGAATATCTCCTTTTTGGCCGGACTGTGGTGGTTTTATCTTATGATTCTTGATTTGTTTTACAACCGCAGGGCGTTTTTCTCCCACAATCTGCTTAATTCATTGCTCAAGTGGTACTTGAAGCTGGAAAACAGGGCTTCCTGGCAGAAATCCATGTTGAAGCGGCTTTATTGGCTGCTGGCGGCGGAAGCCGTTCTGGCTTTGACTTCGGTATTGTTTCTCATCACCAGCACCCACTCCGGGGATTGGTTCATCTTATTCCTGATCGCGGTCATGATTGCCGGAGCCGGCATATACCTGATCTACCAGTACTGTCTGCGCTACACCCAAATAGTCAACGATCTGGAACGCCTGTTTAAGCACATAGAGTCAATCAAAAACGGCCCCGCCGCTGCAAAGCTGGATATACCCCGCGAGCATGACCTGTATCCGGTGGCTCAAAACCTCAATTCCATTCAGGAGGGCATTATGAAGACTGTGGCTGACCAGATGAAATCGGAGCGCATGAAGATCGACCTTATAACCAATGTTTCACATGATCTTAAAACCCCTTTGACCTCGATTATCAGTTATGTTGACCTGTTAAAAAAGGAAGAGGGCCTGCCGCAGCCTGCCCGGGATTATATCGGCATCCTGGCCCAGAAGTCGGAACGCTTAAAACACCTTATTCAGGACCTGTTCGACCTTTCCAAGGCCAGCAGTGAGAACATGGCGGTGGACCTGGAAAAGATTGACCTGGGGCGCTTGATCAAACAGACTCTGGCCGATATGGAGGAACCCATCAACAACTCCGGGCTGGCCTTCCGGGTGAATATTCCTGAAGAGCCGGTTTACATTATCAGCGACGGCAAGAAGCTCTACCGGGTATGGGAAAACCTGATCAGCAATGCGCTCAAGTATTCACTGGCGGGCTCCAGGGTATATATAGACCTGATTCAAAACGGCCGTGGCGCTGTGGCAACGGTAAAGAATACCGCCAATTATGAGATGGACTTTACGGAAGATGAAATCCTGCAGCGTTTTGTGCGGGGGGATCAATCCCGCAGCACGGAAGGATCCGGCCTGGGTCTGTCAATAGCACAGAGCTTTGCAGCGATATGCGGCGCGCAGTTGAGCGTGAAGATAGACGGGGACCTGTTTAAAGTGGAGCTGGCATTTGCAGAATTTTACAGCGACTAGTTGATATCATGTTTAATAACTGACTGATAGATCTGTTCGTACTGCCGGGCGATATGGTTGTTGTCAAACTGCTGCAGATGTTCGGCGATATGACTGTGCAGGGCCGGAATCAGGCCGGGATCAGTTGTCAGTCTCTTCAGTATGGCGAGGAGTTCCTGAACATGGTCGGGATTATACAAGAAACCGGTTTTCCCCTCGATGACAATTTCGGGTAATCCGCCCCTATGGGAGGCGATGACCGGTTTCCCATACTGATAAGCCTCTATCACCACCCTGCCAAAAGGCTCATGCCAGCGTGATGGCACGATAACCACATCAATTTGGTCCAAAATCTCTTGCGGATCGATAAATCCCAGAAATTGTATATGGGCTGGGTATTTCTGCTGCTTTATCTTTTCCCGGATCTCATCATCCAGGACTCGCCCCCCCAGATAGAGCTCTATTCCCGCCATCTGTTGGGCGGCCTCCAATATCTCCCAGACGCCCTTGCCTCGTTCAATTCTCCCCAAATAGAGGATTTTGACAGGCCCGGCAAGGCCTGGCAACAGACGGGAGGGTGTTGTAGGCACTTCTATTCCGTTGAATACCCGGGAATAGGGCACCCCCTTAAAATAACCCTGCTGGAGATGACGGGCGATTATAAAATTGGAAAGACCCACCACATGTTTAATCGTTCCATGGTTGCACAAGTACTTTTTCAATGCGGTGAAAGCGCCGCAAGCCCGGCATTGACCGCTGCAATTGGTGTTGTCCCGAAACATGGTGGCGCTCTCGCATATCAGGCTGTACTCGCGCAAGGTATGCACCACCGGAATCCCCCGGCGTCGGGCAATCACCCACGGGGCCGCTGACAACCCGGTCAGCATGTGAGTATGTATGATATCCGGTCTTTCCCGATCGGCTATCCCGCTCAGCTCCCGGTAGATGCCGGGATTGAAAATATCCCCCAGATGCCAGAGCAGTTTCTTGAGGCGTCCTGCCCTTCCGAACATCCCGCCCCAGTAAATATTGTGCGGGGGCAGATAATAGACTTTTAGCCCGCCCACATATTTCACATCCCTTGCCGGGGCCACCGATACGACCACAACCTCATGGCCCTGGTCGGCCAGACCCTGGGAGAGCAGTTGCACCGACTTCTCCGCGCCGCCGAATACATGGGGATAGAAGAGGGTGTTCACCATCAGGATTTTCATAGGGCATGATCCCGCAGCTGATTTACAATAATGATGGTCACCGATTCGCAGCCTTCTTTCAACCGTCTCTTGGCTCAGTATATCTTGGTTCTCTCTGTGATCATCTATAATTATAAAGCAACCTTAAAATATGACAAATATCGATGTATTTTTTATTTAGAGTCTGGAGGCTTATATTCAATAGCTGCTGGGATGTTTACATGGATATGGATGGATTTTATTTTGTGCGCTGCGCATCAAAGATCAACTGCCATGGGGTGAATAAGAAGATCGCGCCATCCCGCCAGGCTGCTGGAATCAGTATCACTGCACTTATTCCCATCACAAGTGCCGATTTCTCATTTGACTTCCAGATTAATCCCGTAAAGCGCCGCTTTGCGCACTATGGTAGTCTGGCTTACCCCCAGGGCTTTGGCTAATTTGCGGCTGCTGGTAAAGATTTTGGCATACTGTTGAATCAGGTTCTTTTCATATGCCTGTACTTTTTCCTTGAGATCCATCACCGGAGTATCTTGTTTGTCCGCTTCATTTTCCGGCTTGGTCTGATTAACGCTGCCCCTCAGCGCGACGGAGCTGATCACCGTATCGGTACTGGTTACCACGGCCCGCTCTATGACATTTCTCAGTTCTCTAATATTCCCAGGCCAGTCATAGTCAACTAAAATGCTGGTTACTCTTTCGTCCAGAGTCTTTTGCATATTATATTTTTCATTGAATACTTGCAGAAAATAATAGGCCAGGAGGGGGATCTCCTCTTTTCTCTCCCTTAAAGGAGGAACATAGATGGGAACTACGTTCAAACGGTAATAAAGATCTTGCCTAAACTGACCTTTTCTGATCATCTCCGGCAGATTGCGGTTGGTAGCCGCAATAATGCGGACATCGATACCAATCGGTTTAGTTCCTCCTATCCGCAATATCTCCCGCTCTTGAATGACTCTCAGCAATTTGGATTGCAGGTTTATGGGAAGCTCGCCGATTTCGTCCAAAAATAGAATGCCCCCGTTAGCTAATTCAAAGATGCCCATTTTACCTGCTTTTTTAGCCCCGGAGAATGCGCCGCTTTCATAACCGAATAATTCTGACTCCAAAAGATCTTCCGGTATGGCCGCACAATTAATACTTATCAGGGGTTTATTGCTTCTGGAGCTGTTCTTGTGGAGCTCCTGGGCAACCAGTTCTTTACCCACACCCGATTCGCCGTAAATGATTACGGTTGAGTCTACTTTACCGATGCGCATAGCCAGGTCAAGTATTTCTCTGGATTTCTCAGAATACACTACCATTCCGCCGGAATTCCTTCTCATCCTTTTTAATTCTTCTTCATAGTGTTTGCTCAAATTATAGGCTTGTTCCACCTCCTGTTTGAGGCGGTTCAGTTCAGTGATATCCCGGCCATTGGTAAGTACCCGGACCAACTCGCCATTCTCATCGAATATGGGATTTCCGGTAACCAGCAAAGTTGTGCCATTCTTAATATTTTGCACAAAGGTCGCTGATTTTTTAGTCTCTATAACCATAATTGTCGCAGAACGATCATATAAGCCCTGCTCGACCAAATCATACATATTCTTGCCGATTAGATCTTCGGCTTTAATACCGGTAATCCTTGTATAAGCATCATTTAAGCTTAAAACATTGCCTTTGGCGTCGGTCACAAAAATACTGTCAAATGACGCCTCTATAATAGCGTCCATTTCCGATTTAAGCTTTTTAGTGTATTCAAGTTCCAGCGATACATGCTCTAACTCTGATATGTCCTGTATCAAAGCGACAGCACCTATGACATTATCCTCCACCACTATAGGCCTGTTCATCGACAGGTAAGTCTTATTATTGTTGACAAACTTTACATTAGAACTACCCTGCTTGCTGGTTAATACTCGATGCAGTCTTCCATTGGGGAATACTTCCGTGTAATCTCGGTTAAGGACGGAATTCTTTGGGATCCCTAACATCTTCTCCGCAGATTGATTATAAATAAGTACTTTTCGGTCAGTGTCAATAATAATGATTCCATTGCAGATCGCATCCAATAAAGCCTGCATTCGTAAAAAAATGTTCGAATTATTCGATACGTCATTAATAACAAGAGATTCCCCGGTGATGTCGTGCACTGGCATCGATACCCCTCCTGGTTACTAATTTCACAACCCCAAGTATTGATTTGGGGACAGCAACAATTATTAAGAATCTCCCCAGGTACAATTATTGCAAATAGTGTGCCAATAAATAAAAATCATATTCCTCTGGAAGTCCAGCCCAGAGGAATATGATGAAAGGTTGTACTATCAGCCTGACTCTACAATCCCAGATAAGCCTTCTTGATATGAGGGTTGTTCAATAATTCTGATGAGGAGCCCTCCAGGGTGATAAAGCCATTCTCCAAAACATATCCTCGCTTGCTGAGACCCAAAGCTTTCTTAACATTTTGCTCTACCAGGAGTACTGTAATATTCTGTTCACTTATTTTGGCAATAGTCTCGAAAACGGTTGCAGCCAGCAAAGGAGACAGTCCCATGGAAGGCTCGTCAAGCATCAAAAGACGCGGCATTGCCATTAAAGCCCTGCCGATGGCTACCATTTGTTGTTCGCCTCCGCTCAGGGTTCGGCCAATTTGATCCTTACGTTCTTCCAAACGAGGCAACAACTCAAAAACGTATTCCAGATTCTCTTTTACTTTACTGCGTGAACGCGGCAATGAGGCCCCGATAAGGAGGTTTTCATATACTGTCATCAACGGGAAGAGCCTCCTGCCTTCAGGTACCTGCACAATACCCAACTCGGTTATTTTATGAGGAGGAAGCCGGTCTATTCTCTGGTTATCGAACCAGATCTCTCCGCTATTAGGCGTAATTATACCGGAAACAGTGTTCAGAAGTGTGGTTTTGCCCGCGCCATTAGCACCGACAATACTTATTACTTCGCTTTCTTCGATACTCAAGGATATATCCTTTAGAACCGTAACATCACCATAACCGGAGTTTACTTCTTTAATTTTAAGCATTGTCATATTCATCACCTAAATATGCTTTTATTACCTCAGGGTTACTGGTAACCTCTTGAGGACTGCCCTCAGCGATCTTCTTGCCATAATCCAATACCACGATGCGGCCGCAAATAGCCATAGTGGCCTGCAATACATGTTCAATCATCATTATGGTGATCCCATCGTTATTGATTGATTTGATCAATTTGACCGCATCTTCAATTTCAGTAGGGTTCAAACCGGCCAAAACCTCGTCTAAGAGCAATAGTCTGGGTTTGGTTGCCAGGGCTTTAGCCATTTCAAGTCTTTTCCGTTCCGGAATGGTCAGGTTAAGCGCCAATACATCTTTCTTAGCCTGCAAGCCGACCTTTTCCATAATCCCTTCAGCAATCTGTCTGGCTTCCTTGGGACTGGAAGTGTTGACAAACGCGCCAACCATGATATTTTGCTGAACCGTCATATTGCCAAAGGGTTTCACTACCTGGAAGGTACGGCCTATGCCTTTGTGGCACATCTGGTCGGGCTTGAGGCCGGTAATGTCCTCGCCGTTAAACACCACCTTGCCGGAAGTAGGTTGATAGACCCCGACAATAAGGTTAAAAGCGGTGGTTTTTCCGGCGCCGTTCGGTCCAATCAAGCCTAGTGCTTCACCTTCATTGAGATGCATGTTTAGATTATTAACCGCAGTAAGTCCGCCAAACTTAATGGTTAAATCCTTAAGCTCCAGAATCCTTGACACCGCTCGCACCTCCTTTTTTATATGCCGCCCTGGAAAAGCGTTGCAGCAATCTTTCGAACATGGCTATTATTCCCTTGGGCTGATAGATAATAACCAGAAGAACAATCATGCCGTAAATGAACAGATGCAGACCCATTAATTGCCCGCCCAGATAGAAACGGATGATTTCACTTACTAATGAAAGAATAATTCCGCCGATGACCGGACCCAATACAGTGCCTGATCCACCGACGATACTTAAGAAAACCATCTGGGTGGACATACTGCCGCCGGCAATGGCGTTAGGCTCCAAGTATCGGATCAAAACCGCATAGAACACGCCGCCAAGTGCGGTTAAAAATGCGCTTAGCATAGCAGCCATCAGTTTGCTTTTGCGAACATTAATACCCATGGCGGCCGCTGCATCCTCATCTTCTTTTAAAGCGATCAGATAGTATCCCAGCTTGGAGTTTTTGATCCAGTACGATACGGCAATGACCAGGAATAGCATAAACAGAATTATATAGTAATAAGGCATCTTGGAACTAAACTGCAAGGCTGCGGCAGAATCTCCCACCATTTTCACGATCAGGCCTTCAGCGCCGCCAACCCTAAACGGCCCCAGCTCCTGGGTGCTGTTGATAAGAACCACTATTCCTTCGGAAATCGCTACTGTGGCAAGTGCGTAATAAGCGCCACGCAGGCCAAACGTAGGGTATCCGATAATAACGCTGATTAATACCGCGGCTCCGCCTCCGATAAATAATCCCAGCCAGGGCGAAAGTCCGTAAGTATTGAACAGCATCATCGTGATATAGGCGCCGGTAGCAGTATAAATTCCATGTCCTAATGAAAGCTGTCCTGCAAATCCGCCTACGATGTTCCAACTTGAAGCCAGATAAGCCCACAACAGGCACATGATAATAACATGCAGATAATACGGTCTTGTAACCATCATGGGAACAAGCAGTAAGACTATAATCAGGCCAGCCAATAACAAGTATTTTTTATCGATATTCACCATCTCACCTACCAATCATAGCGGGAGCCAAACATTCCTGACGGCTTGACGAAGAGCACCAGCAGAAATACCGCGTACACCAGGACTACGGTCAGGGTAGCAGTCATATACTGGGCGCCGATGGACTCAATCATACCAATCAGGATGCCGCCCAAAATGGCCCCGGGCACACTACCCAGTCCGCCCAGAACTACCACGATAAAAGCTTTGGTCATGAACACTTGTCCCACCGAGGGATGCACATAATAAAAGGGAATCAAAGCCACCGCAGCTACAGCCAGCAATGCCGTGCCCAGTCCAAAGGCTATGGCAAATGTTTTTGGTACGTTAATTCCCATTAATGCGGCTGCATTGCGATCCTGGCCGGTAGCCCGAATTTTTCGGCCTATTTCGGTTTTTTGCAGGAATAACCAGAAAACCCCGGCTACGACTAAAGCAATGATCAATCCATAAAACCGTGCGGCGCTCACCGTAACCGCTCCCAGAGCCAGCGTCTGGTCGGAAAAACTGGTTTTAGCCATTACATAATCGGCGCCAAAAGTCATTAAGGCCAAATTCTCCAGTACTATGGCCAGGGCTGCTGTTAAGAGTAATACGCTCACCGGTTCGCGGACATTTTTTTCCGAATCAAGCACCGGCTTAACCAGGAAGCGTTGACAAAGATAACCCACACAAAACATAATCGGCCCGACCAAAAAGATCAATAATACAGGATTAAGGCCGGTCAGTTTCCATATCCAATATGAAGTCATCATGGACAACATCAATAAGGCGCCCTGGGCGAAGTTAATGATTCTCATGATCCCGAAAATCAGGGTAAGTCCCAGCGCGATAAGACCATATATGGCTCCCATGCTAAGACCATTAGCGACGACTGACAAAAATCCCACCTAGGTTTGCACTCCTTTCCGTAGGGAGGAGGGAGAGATTGGCCAGGGTATGGCCAATCCCCCGCTCGTTAGTTGGGTATTATTTACTTGCTCCTGGATATGGCCATACTATTTGTGAACCAACGCGGGCTTCTTCCTTGGGCCATACTGTTACACGTTCCATTTTGCCATTTATCTTTTGATACTGGCATATTACCAAGGGGGCATTTATCATCTGACCGGTTTCGTCAAATTTGGTTTGGGCAGCATACATCTGGGTTACGCCTTTATTGATATCAGTAGCTGCCAGGGCCTCCCGGATCTTTTCGGGTTCAGCCGAACCCGCCCTTTCCAGAGCATCTGCGATGATATGCATCCCCACATAGGCTTTAACCGCTTCGGCGTTCATGGCATAGCCGTATTTTTCTTTAAACTTCTGATTAACTTCCTGAGAGGACGGACGGTTGACATCCGGTTCCCAGGTGGAAATATCGAAATAATTCTCGCTGGCATTTCCGGCCAGGTCATAATAGGTGGGATCGGCAAAACCGCCGCTGGTGCCGATAAATGCCAACGGTTTGACCTGATGCTCAGCGAATGTCTTGGTTAATAGAGCGGCATCGGATACATAAGATACCATCATAATGATGTCGGGGTTTAGCTGTTTAGCTTTTAGAACTACCGGGGTGAGGTCTGAAGAATTAGTGGGATACGGTTCTTTCATAACGATTTGCAAACCGGCTTCAGGAAGGTATTTTTCCCAAGCGGTTACGGCGCCCTGACCCCAGGCGGTATTCTCATATATCAGACCGACGGTTTTTACCGGTGTATTGTAAGTCTCAGCCATTTCGGTGATAAATGTGGTCTGATCCCGGTTGCGCCAACTGGTCTTTTCAGCCAGACGGAAGACATATTTAAAACCACGTTCAGTAATCTTGTCTTCTGAAGGAACATCAACAAAGTATGGAACCTTATAACGCTCCGCTACTTCAGTCGACGGCATGGCCACTCCGCTCTGATAGCACCCGGTTAAGAGCGCGACCTGCTCCATGGTGATCAAACGTTCGGCTTCGGATACGCCAACCGCCGGGTCGCCTTTGCTGTCGGCATATATCATTTTAATCTGGGCGCCACCCATAGATTTGATGCCGCCGGCTGCGTTAATCTCCTCAATAGCCATATCACGAGCCTGCTGGCCAATTTTGCCCAGAGGAGCGGCTGAACCTGATAATGGAAGAATAGTTCCTATCTTGATCTCTTTAGCTTTATCAGAACTATTGTCTCCGCCACAACCTGCAACTAGAGAAAGCAGCATAACCATGGTTAGTAACAAACCGATAATCCTGGCACTTCTTTTCCTCATTCGATAAGCCTCCCTTTAAAAATAAACTCAACCTGTTGTTCAAGTATTGAGCACAAGAAGGTAGTGCTTCTTCGACATCACCTACCTTGGCAGTTAGAATTCGTCACTTACAGCACCGCATCTACTTATAGAGCGAAATAAGTCCTAAGAGTATCATTCCTAATCTCAGCTCTAAAATCAGGGTGAGCAATGTTAACAAGGGCCTCTATTCTTTGTTTAACTGTTTTGGTTTTTAAAGCAGCTATTCCATATTCTGTAACCACATATTCAACATCATGTCTTGAGGTAGTTACAGCGGAACCTCTGGTTAGAACTGATACGATCCTGCTAGCCTGGCCTTTCTGAGCAGTTGCAGGGAAGGCAATGATTGATTTGCCCCCGGGTGAGCGGGCCGCACCGCGGACAAAATCGACTTGTCCCCCAACCCCGCTGAATTGCAGCGGTCCCAGTGTATCAGCCGCAACCTGCCCGAGTACATCAACCTGAAGAGCAGAGTTTATGGCCGTCATTTTGTAATTCTGCGCTATTACAAAAGGATCGTTAACATAGTCTTCAGGGTAGAGATGTATGGCGGCATTCTCATGCATCCAGTCATATAATTGAGGAGTTCCCATAACAAAATTGGCTACCACTTTACCCGGGTGCAAGGTTTTTCTCTTGCCGTTAATAACCCCGGACTCGACTAGACCTCTGACGCCATCCGAGAATAATTCAGTATGCACGCCTAAATCATGCTTTTCGTGCAGAAAGCCCAGGATTGCGTCCGGAATAGAACCGATACCCAGCTGCAGAGTGGCGCCGTCTTCAATAAGCGACGCCACATTCATGCCGATCTGCTGTTCAACCGGGGTTATAACCGGAGGTTCAAGTACGATTAATGGCGCTTCCGCAGGTACGAAACAATCAATCTCGCTAATGTGCAACAAAGTGTCTCCGTAGGTTCTCGGCATATTGGGGTTGACCTGAGCAATAACCGTCTTGGCAGCACGTGCGGCCTGAATAGTATAGTCTATAGAAATACCAAGGGAACAGAAACCATGATTATCCGGGGGAGTTACCGTAATCATGGCAACATCCAACGGAATCTTACCGGACAGGAACAAACCTGGTATTTCCGAGATAAAAGATGGGGTATATTCGGCGCGGCCTTCGGCAATAGCTTTTCTGGTGGGAGCACTGCTGAACAAAGAATTTAACCTGAAATGCCCCTGCATGGCCGGGTCGACATAAGATGACTCACCCATGGCTACCCGCTGAACGATTTCCACGTTTTCCAGCTCCTCAGCCCTGTCAATCAGGGCACGGGTTAAAACCTGGGGTTCTCCGCAAGCATGCCCCAAAATTACCCGGTCACCCGATTTAACGCATTTCACTGCCTCAGCAGGGGTTCTGACCCGATCACTGTAAACGTTTTGCCAATCTAACAACTTAATTTACCCCTTTTAAAAATTTATTCACCATTAATAATGCAAACAGTATGCCAACGAAATTTTCAGCACTCCCCCAGCCTATTTGTGATTGCAATAACAATTTCTTTAATCCAGATATTCCGAAAATGAACCGGTTCTGTTTCAGACCCGGCAGCATTATCCGGTAGAATCCCCATATTATCGGGGTAATTAGGTATTGATTCATTTTGTGTTCACTTTTACTCCTATGACTCATTATTGGGTCATGAATTACTCCACTATGCCTGCAATGCTCTACCGCAGTTAATTTATTCCTTCACCAGGCGCAGAAAGTATCAATTTTAAACTTTAAAAGATATCGGCCGTCTACGGTTCCCTTACGGTTTTCTCATTAGAAGACCTGCTTACCACAGATAACATTTCCATAAAAAAAGGCTGGTCGCCTGACCAGCCTTTATAGCTGTATTAATTAATAGGTTTTATTTAAACTCAAAGCCCACTATATTGTTGGGATCCACCAGTTTGAGGGCGGCCAACTCTTCTTCGGTTGGCGGATCCATGACCGGAACTTCGGTCTGTTCGATTTCCCATCCGGTATTTTCCTTTACCTCTTCCAGAGTAGTGTACGGGAAAATACAGTCGACTTTCAGATACTTCTCGCCAACCGGCTTCTTGAATATGCCGAGAGTCGTTATGACTGTAAATTCTTTTTCCAAAACGGGAGCAGTGGTGGCAAAATCAACGTGCTCGATGAAAGTACGCTTATCATGCTGTGGTTTCCAGATGATGGTTTTTTTGGTTACCGGAGTAAGGGTAGCGCTTCCGGCTCCTCCAGGTCCTCTCAGTTTGGGATTGTCATAGGTTCCTCCCAGATAGGACATGGCAATGCGGCCTTCTTTATCCATCTGCAGGCAGGACAGGAAGGCGATGTCTCCTTTGCCGGATGCGTAGAGGTCAAAAATCTCGTCCAGACCGAAGGCAGCTACTGAGCCTTCATAAGTGTTGGCGGTCAAAGTCGACGCCACTGTGGGCGGTCTGAGATAATCATGGTCCACCCCGTCAGACAGGGTGACATAGGTGAAATTCTTGCCCAGGGCCTTGGCAGCTTTCATGGCCACCATAGGGGTTGAGGAAGCCAGGCCGTGGAATACGATATCACCATCGGATATTGCTCTCATTATGGCAACAGCCATCATTTCAGCTTTTCCATATTCCATTGCTTACAGCCTCCCTTCCAGCATCGAATCCGCATATTGCGGTACTTGGCCCTCTTTTACAGCCTTTTGGTAAGCCTTGTGTTTGGGCCACTCCACGGCTTGATATTCCGGATAGCATATGCCAGGTTTAGCGCCACCGGGCAGTTCTACCACAGCTTCAACCAGGAAATGAGGGATGGCGGTTAGTTTGGGTTCTTCTTTCATGCGATAGGTTCCCACAATGCGTTCAGTGGTAACGATGGTCTTTTTAGCCGCTCTGGCCAGGAGGGCATCCTGGTAACTGGGCCCCAGAATGCGGCAGTTGCCGTAAATGTCGGCTTCCTGTACATGCACAATCGCGTAGTCAGGCACCAAGGCTTTTACGCATACTACTTCGGTACCATCAAAGGGGCTCTTCATGACCTGGAAGAATTCGGGGCGTTTAGCCACCAGATCACTTCCCCACATACCGCCGACAGGAAGGAAAGGAACTCCATAAGCTCCCGCACGGAGAGCATGAATTATAGCGGTTCAGGAGCCTTCGATAGCCTTGGCTTTAGGCTCAGCTCCTTCCATGGCTTTGCGCATACCAGGGGCTAGCCCAGCTTCGTTTTCCAGGCCGAAGAAGCCGAAATAGGCGGTGTCTGCCTGGAAAGTTGAGAACAGCATATCGGATGCCAGACCCGGGGCGGCTCCGACCACCTTGAGCTCTTGGAGCGGTTTTTTGGTCAGGGCCAGGGAGAATAACGACGGGGTACGGTGCATGCCGTTTCCGCCAATAGCCAGCATCATCCCGTCCTTAATCAGGTCAGCGGCCTGACTAAGTGACATAGTTTTGTCGTACATTGATTTCCCTCCTTTAGGTAGATTTTATTAATTAGGCTTTTTGGTGTCTCTTCTGGGTAAACATTATCGCCACAGCCACTACCAGTGCAATCAGGCAGAACATGAAAGCTGATCTAAAGCCTGAGGAGGCAATAATTTTGTTCACTACCGGTGCCTTCGCGATGATTATGGACGTAATCTGTTGGAAAGTCGCGCCGCCAACAAAAACAAAGGTGTTCAAAAATCCTGTTGCGGTACCCTGTACTGCAGGCTCGACGTTTTCTTTAAGATTGCCGTACATAACCACGAACCAGCCATTAAAGAAACCATACAGGAACATCATCACACTGATGGCGCCTTTGGAAAGAGAATCGACCATGAATACCATGGGCAGCCAAACCAGAATAGAGCAAATCAGCCCCAAAACTACAACTTTCCACTTGGATTTGAGAACCTTGTCAGCGATTATGCCTGACAAAGGACATCCAAACACCATCCCTAAGGCGACCAGGCTGATGATGCTGCCGGCTTCGGATTTGGTCAGACCATACACATTGATCAGCCAGGGACTGGCCCACAGGCCCTGGAAAGCCATGATGGTGCCATACCAGATGAAGAAGGCGATAATGATGGTCCACACATTCCAACTCGAGGCCGTCATGGAAATGGCCTGGCCGATCGAATACGCTGAAGAGGCTTTGGGTTCAGGGCGGCCTTCAATCTGCGCCGGGGTGGCTCCGCCTACCTCACCAGGTTTATTGCGGATAACCAGATAGGCCAGAACAGCCACGGCGATAGATACAACACCGACTGCAGTCATGGATGCTCTCCAACCGATGCCGGACATCAATGCTACCAGGGGTGCGGCAGCAGCTAGAGCGCCGATATTGCCCACTGCCAGAAGGATGCCGGAGTAGGTGGCAAACTCGGTGGATTTGAACCAGTCCGCCAAAAAGCGCATGGCCGGAACATAGACAAAACCTACGCCGAAACCCACCAAGAAGCGTCCCGCCAGAGCCATGTTGAAGGAACCAGCCGCTGCAAACAGCAATGCGCCCGCACCGGCTACAGCCATAAAGATTGCCAGTGTGCCTCTGATACCGATACGGTCAGCCAGTATGCCGGCCGGTAACTGCCCCAGGGCGTAGGCCCAGAAGTACATGGACCCAAACAAACCCAGGCTGGAAGCACCGATATTGAAGGCGGTAGTTAGTTCCGGAGCCATAACGGAAGGCGACACCCGGTGGAAATAAACAAAGAAGTAGGCGAGGGCTATCACCAGAAATATTACATAGCGATAGGACATAGTTTTTTGGACTGCTTGGGGCGAGAGATTAGAAGCGTTATCCATTCTTGGTCTCCTCTCTGATTTATTTCCCAGCCTTTCCGGGGAGAAGCATAGCCCCCCCCGTATGGCCCGGGAATTACTTTATTTCTTGCGTAGCGAGCCGGTTTCGTCCACAGCCCTCAGATTTTCCAACTCTTTTTCAGTCGGTTCGGGAACCATCTTGACATTGGGCGAGACTTTGAGATCCCACCCGGTGTTCTCGATGATCTCTTCAACTGATGAGAATGCGAAATAAGCGTCCAAGATGAACTCTTTGGTCACCGGGTCGGGACGCAGAATCCCCAGGTTGGTTACAATGGCGCTGGGTCCGCCGCCCGGGAAACCATATTTCTTACGGTCTTCACCACCATTGAGATAGCCTGGTGAGGAGATATAGTCAACCTTGTCGGCAAAGCGTTTCTTCTCATGCTGAGCCATAATAAGATACTTCTTGGCTCCAACTGCGATTTCATTGGCTCCGCCGCTGCCGTTTAAGCGTACTTTGGGCAGGGTATATTTCCCGACCTTCCAGGGCTGAGTTCCTTCAGTCCAGATGCCGGTGGTATTCACATTGCCGAATTTGTCTATCTGGGCCGCGCCGATAACCGCGTTGTCGACCCGTCCTGAGGCAACCAGCATACCCAGAGCGTCGATGGCATTGGTAAAGCTGGTGGCATTGGCAGAGATGCGGTTGTCTTCGATGCCCCAGGGCAGTCCGCCCACCGGGGTCGAGCCATATACTCCGCCTTCGGTAAAGGCGATCATGTTGGGGGCATGGTTTCTTTGCGCGAAGAATCCCGCCAGCATGCTGAGTCCTACTCCGAATATAGCCAGTTCTCCATCACTAAACTCACGTCCGGTGGCAATGGCCATCATTTCATTTTTTGAATAATCCATGTTATTACCTCCCTCCCATCAATTCCTTGATCTCGGCGTCGCTCTTGATCCATTTACGATAGGGATCCACCAGGAAATTGGTGGCGGATTTAGAAAGCTGATCAACTTTTTCTTTGCCAATGACATTCAGGAATTCTTCGGGAGTGCTGTAGGATTTGACATATTTATCGATGTATTCTACGGTGCCTTCCTCGGTTTTGAGCATCTTGTTCATATAAAACATATGCTCTTCATCGCTGTCGTAAACGCCCGTGGAACAGGCCGGCCAAACGCCCATCGGCCAATAAACAACGGCGTCAACGACCAGGTCGGGAATGCGAACCAGATTGGGGAACTGCCGCATGCAGTCGGTATCCACGATATAGTCAGCCTGGATAACCACTTTTTTGGCAGCGCGGGAAAGTTCGAAACGGCTCCATTCCGTGCCGAGCATAATGGAGTTGCCGTAGATGTCTGCCATGGTGACATGGATGCAGGCCACATCGGGGTTAATGGCCTTCATAGCGCCCATGGAAACGCCGGTGAAAGGATCTTTTATTTCAGGAATTTTTTCAGTATTGGGATATGCATCGGGTTCATCGGCGGAGCACCATTGCTGGTCGGAACCCCAGCTCACGAAAGTAGGAATGAAGGGCCAGCCCATGGCGCCTGCGAACAAACGATTGGGTATACCGCCATTGGAATAGTCCTCCAGGATAGTCTTGCCGCTTTCAACAGCCCTTTTCAGTCCGTTGGCAAAGCCGTAGACTTCCAGTCCGGAAAACCCAACTTCTATTCTGGCTACGCCGCCAGCAGCTGCTAACAGATTTGATCCTTGCGTGTTACAGTTAGAAATGAGATTGACGTTCTTAACGCCCTGACGAACCATTTCACGGAAAAAGGCGATACAATCGGATCCTACCGGAAGTGCACCGCCGTGCCCAAAGGTCATACCATCCCAGGTATATTGAGCGACAGCTTCTTGCATAGTGATCAACTTGTTTTTCAATATAATCCCTCCCTTTTCAGGCGGTCTTTTTGTTTTCTTTGTTCTATAGTTCGAGTAGAATATAGTGTGGAATGTTTTTTTGGCTGGCTGTAACCTGCAGGCGGCCTTTTTTTTCACCTCCATTTAACTTGATTAATAGGGCAGCACAGTCCCCGCTGCCCTATAATACCTTTCCCTGCGGGCCGGGTTCACCATACCGGGAATACTGGTGCGTTATGCCAATCCTTTACTTTTAAGTAAAGGAATCGGTGAATTGAATAGTTTATTTATACCCAATTGACCTGCTTTATACCCCAAAGCCAGGCCCATTAATTGGGTAAAATAAATGATCGGCATGCGGAAATTCAACCCCATCGCCTTTTGGCGCATATCCAGATTACTCTGGCACATGGGGCAGGCTACAACGATGGCCTCCGCTCCGGCTTGCCGGGCGGATTTCAGCACCTGTCCTCCCAGGTCCAAGACGATACCGGTGTCGGAAGCTGCATATCCTCCGCCGCAGCATTCGGCCTTGTGTCCCCAGGTAACGGTTTCCGCCCCTAGAGTCCTTAAAAGATTGTCTAAAGATACCGGCTGTTCAGCGTCATCAAATTCCACTATTTGCCGCGGGCGGGTAAGAAGGCAGCCATAATAGGCCGCCAGTCGCAAACCTTTTAAGGGCTTTACAACTTTTTGCCCAATGGCATCAAGGCCGGTTTCCTCAACCAGCAGCTGCAGCAAGTGCTGCACCTCGGGCTTGACCGGGGCCTCGGTTTGCAGCATCTCTTTGACATCTGCCTGCATCCGGGGATTGTTCCGGATCTCATGCGAGGCTGTTTTTAAACGGTTAAAACATCCCGCGCATACTGCGGTAACCCGGTCCAGATTCATCTGCTGGACAATGCTGAGATTCCTGGCTGACAGCCCCACCGCCAGGGCGTGGTCAACACTGTGGGCAGCGGTTGCGCCACAACAATTCCAGTCTTCTATTTCTTTAAGGTTTATATTCAAGTGCTTGCATACCAGGCGGGTGGAGAGATCGTACTCGTGAGCCATGGAATGCAAGGAGCAGCCTGGAAAATAAGCTACATTCATTTCACTTCCCCCTTTTGCCCTGGCTTTTTATGAAAAAGCCGCCGCACCTTGTCCATCTTTTTGACCCGGGCCGGGAACGGATTCAGTTTGCCTTTAATAAACATCTGCGGGCCCAATTCGGCATTATTAAGATATTGTCCCGACTTGAGATTATAATTGAGGATGAGATACAATTCTGACACCCGGCCAATTTTATGCACTTGATCCAGCATAAGATTGTGGAACAGCTCCACTGTAGGCCGGGTGGCCGGTATTCCTCTGGCAACAGCCCTCTCCCGCAGGTAATCCATGATGCGGGCAATGTCAATCCCCGAGGGACAGCGGTCGACACACAGCTGGCAGGCTACACAGCACCAAAGCGCATCCATGTGCAAAAGTCTTTCTTCATCCCCAACTTTGATCATCTGTACGATTTTGCGGGGGGTAAAATCAAATATATGGGCATTGGAACAGCCGCCCGAACATTTGCCGCATTCCAGGCAGCGTTCAATCTCTATCCCGCAATTCTGCAATAATTCCTGGCTCAAGCTGTGGTCCGTTTCATCCAGCTGCAGAGCTTTAAAATACTGGTTTACTGGTGAAGTTGTTGCATTCATCGGCACTCCCCCCTTAATCGGCCTGATTCAATACGGCCATAGCCTGTGCGGCTGCAGCCGCCCCCTGCTGCAGGGCTCCCAGGGTTTCCACCGCAAATCCGCATGACCCGGCCAGGAATACGCGCTCCTGAACCTTCACCGGTTCAAAAGGCTCGGGCTCGATAAAGCCGTATGGATCGGTGTGCAGGCCGAACATTTCCGCCATTTCCGCGGTGCCCTGGCTGGGACGAATCGCGGCGGCCAGAACGATGTAATCAGCCCTGACCTCTACAGGGACTCCCATTAAAGTATCTTCGCAGCGTATTAACAAGCGTCCATCTTCCGGCAGCACTTTGGCAGGGCGTCCCCGCACATAACGGACATGCTTATCTTCTATGACTGAACGCACGAACTCTTCATACTCTTTCCCGCTAGCCCGGTAGTCCATATAAAACACATAACTTTTGGCATCCGGCAGCAAGTCCTTAACCAGACCGGCCTGTTTAGCGGTATACATACAGCATATCTTGGAGCAATAAGGGTAGCCTTTGGCCCGATCCCGGGAACCGACGCATTTAAAAAAAGCTACCACCGGTGCTTTTTGGGGCTTCTGACCAGCTGACCATTCTTTTAAAACCGCTTCGAATTCCAGTGAATTTAGTACATTAGGAAAAGCCCCATGACCATATTCACCATATCCGGAAAGATCCATCAAATCAAATCCGGTGGCTATAATCACTGCACCTGCTTGAAGCTCTTCTACGGCTCCGTGGTTATTCTTGATTTGTACCCGGTAACCGTTTTCGGTCTTTTGGCATCCGCTGACGACGCTTTCCAATAAAACCTTAACCGCCGCACACTTTTCCAGCTCCTTAACCCGCGGCTCCACGAATTGGGCCGGGTCTTCCCAGCGGGGAAAACTGCTGGCCAACTGATTGAGAACTCCGCCCAGCCAGTTGCTTTTTTCAACCAGAACCACAGGATACCCGGCCTGCCCCAGTATACGAGCCGCCTCGATCCCGGCTGCCCCCCCCCCGATTACCAGGGTTGATTGCTCTTTATGAATTCCCATCACTGTAAGCTCCTTTCCCCAATCCAATCCGTTCCAGAACCCCGTTGAGAGGTACGGTATTTGCTGCAAATCCTAGTTTATCTAAATCAACACCCAGGGCCAGGCCGATCAGTTGGCCCAGATCCATCACCGGAATGTTGTACGGTCCAAATCCGCGGGCTGCCAGTTTGGGCTGTTCGCGATCCAGAGCCACATTGCATCCCGGGCAGGTGGTGGTGATTAATTCCACACCTTCCTCCTTGGCGCTGTCAAATTTACGGCCCAAATGAGGCTGAACCACGCTCTCCGCGTGGGTAAAACCGCGCCCCACGGCATAACCGCAGCACATGCGGCGTTCTTTATAAAATACCGGAGTTGCGCCCAGGGCTTCGTAAATTTCCTCATGGAAAGTGGGCAGATCGCCGTCGTCCAGTATCCCATACTGCTGCGCCAGATAATGGCAGCCATAATGGCTGGCTATCCGCAAGCCATTCAGGGGGCGGACCACTTTGGCCCGGATTTCATCCAGCAGCAGATAATATAACTCTTGCACGTGGAATATTCTGACCTTGCCCTGATACTCATATCCCCACTGGCCGATGGCATCATTGGCCATCTTCATATAAGTGGGGTGGTGTTTCAATATATGGGACAGCTCGGTATTATAACCGAAACAGCCATTGCAGAAGCAAAACATGTCGAGTCCATATCTTTGTTCCACAATGGAAAGATTTCTGGCCGTTACCGCCAGGGACGGCTCCGGAGTATGCCCCGAGCAGGTCAGGACATAGCCGGAGCAGCAGGTCTGATCAGGATCCATGACCACTTCTATATTCAGCTTCTTCAATATCTCTTTAATAGCGCTCTCAGTGCCCGGGTACTCCATACTGCCGGTGCAGCTACGGAAAAGAAACAGTTTTTCCGGCTTGGTACCCAGGCGCTCTTGCGGTGTGACGACCCCGGGACTATTCATTGACAATTCTCCCTTCCCGATAACTCATGCGCAACGGCCTTTGCTCGCTTTTTTCCAGATTCTCCATATACTCTTTAGCGCCGGTCTGTTCAAATATGGCCCGGTATTCAGCAATGGCTTTTGCGGAGACCTCAGGCCATGGTTCCGCGCCAACCCCTGACCTAAGCCGCATAATCTTCTCAATACCCTTTTGGCCAGGGACAAAAGTCAAGCCCTTTTCCATAGCTCTGAAGACAAATTTGTTGATACCTGTCACATACTTTTGCCCGTATCCGTTCTCCAGTGCCATATAGCGCAACTGCATCATCAACAGGGGATAATTGATATCCACCGGGCAGACCCGGTAGCAATTGGCGCACCACAAACAGCGCCAGATTTCCTCGCTATCCAGCAGGCGGGTTACACTGCCTGATAACACGTCATTAATAATCGCTCTGGGATTATATGAGGGAGTGATGGCTGCTACCGGGCAATTGCCTGTGCACTTGCCACACTGCAGGCATTGCTCTAAGTTTTCCACCAGGTGGTAGCGATCCACTTTGTGAATGAGTTCGGGATCCCACTCCCGGTCATGCTCTCTCGGCATTTGCATCGCTCCTTTATAGTTTGGGATGGCGGCTGGTTGGCTCTATCGTTATTAGTGTGCATAAAACATGCCAACTCATACAAAGCCCTATATTTCACAAGTTCAGCCCCAATGACAATAAAAAAGTGTCAGGTTTCGGGCTTTTTGTCCAAATACCTGACACTTTATCGACTGTCAAAAATCAAAATGACGCAATAGATTGGCTTACCTGTTAATAATTTAGTTCATTTCCACAAATGGTCGTCTTCCGCTCATGCCATAGGAATCTTCATATCTGACTGGGAAGGTTTGCCCTCTATATTCAGCGCTTTCATTTTATAGTAGAGCGTACTGCGGGGGATGCCTAAAATATGGGCTGCTTTAGCCTTGTTATAATTGGTTTGCTGCAGGGCTTTAGTTATGGCTTCACGCTCATGATGATCCATGAGATTATCCAACTGGGTTGTAGTTATCACTTCACGCTGGCTATGGCTGACCGCGGTTTTTCCCGGTCCCCGCAGCACATCGATAACTCCGGCTTCTTCCAGGGACAGGGGAGTGACATAGTCGTCCTCCATAAGTATAACCACACTCTCCAGGAGGTTTTGCAGTTGGCGGACATTGCCGGGCCAATGGTAATCCTCCAGCATTCTCATCACCTCACGGTCAATACCCTTGATCTGGCGCCCGTATTCCATGCCCAGCTTCCGTAAAAAGAGTCTGGTCAATCCCGGGATATCATCCTTTCTTTCCCTCAGCGGCGGTATCTCCAAAACCACTACGCTAAGGCGATAATACAGGTCGCTGCGGAAGAGTTTTTGTTCCACCAGTTCCGCCATGTTGCGATTGGTAGCGGCAATAATACGTACGTCAGCGGTAATGGGTGTAGTTCCGCCGACTCGATAAAACCTTCTTTCCTGCAAAACCCGCAGCAGCTTGGCCTGCATATCCATCGGCAGCTCGCCGATTTCGTCCAGGAAAAGGGTGCCTCCATTGGCCAGCTCAAACTTACCGGCTTTACCCGCGCGGTGGGCTCCGGTAAATGAGCCGGATTCATAACCAAACATCTCGCTTTCAAACAGATTCTCGGGAATGGCGCTGCAGTTGATCTCTATATAGGGCTGTTTGGCCCGTTTGCTATGGTTATAGATCACCTGGGCCATTATCTCTTTTCCGGTACCGCTTTCTCCCTGAATTAGAACGGTAGCATCGGTTCCGGCCACTCTTTTGGCCTGTTGTAAAACGTGGCGGGTATCCTGGTTGACAGTATAGAATTGCTCGTCGCCGAGCAAATCCTGCGTTCCTATGATACGCTCCAGTTTTCTTACTTTAGTCTGGGCTCTTTCCAGATTATCAATTAATTTCCGGATATGACTGACGTCCAAATTAGTGCAAACCGCGCCCAGAATGGCTCCATCGGAAAAGACCACCGGAACTGCATTACGAACGATATACACCCCATCATCCAGTTCGGTCAGGACATTTTGATAACACTGCATATTGGAAATAACCTTGAGCAACAGGTCATCCGGGAAATAATCCGCCAATTTACAGCCTACGATTTCCTGGGCGGCAATGCCGAACATTTTCTCGGCGCCTGTATTCCAAAAGCTGACCCGGCCATCGCAGTCGATTACCTGAATGGCCTCGGCAATATTTTCCAATACCGAATACATATGTTCGCCGAGCATTTCCAACTTGGAAGAGAAACCATTGCATACATCCCGGGCCGTCAACAAGCCAACCACCTCGCCGCCATCCCTGATCACCGGGAGACGGCCTATCTTTCTCATACGCATAATATCTCGAGCTCTGGCCAGGTCTTCATCTTCAGTGGTAGTTATTATATCGCGGCTGCAGAGGCTCTTAATGGGAACATCCTGGGGCAGCCCATTGGTGATGGTTCGCACCAGGGTCTCTCTAGTAACCAGGCATACGAATTTCTTTTCATCATCGACCACTATCACTTCACCCCAGTGATTCTTAAGGATTAACTCCACTACGGTTTCCACCGGGGTATTATGGTCAACCAGACCATAATCCTGTGTCATCGCTTCTCCAACGCGGAGATCCGTTATACGTAGATCCGGCATTCCAATCACTCCCTTGTCATTGCCGTATCATACCTTGTTACTATTGTCACTTTCAATAATAATAACTTTGTCGGTATTTTGTCCAATAAAAGTCGTAAACCATGTATGCTGAAGTTCCTCTAGAATTGATGTAATGGCAGCTTTTGAGCGAAGTGGCAGGGAGATTTGTCGAAATATTCTGTAAAATTATTCCTATTTATTTAATTAAACCAAATTCAGTCCTGTGCCGCTTTGTCAGCCCCCACTATCGACTCAAGCAACAGCTGGGCATGCTTTGTTCTGGCTTCCAGATCCTTAAGGTCGACGCCCGTGATCTCTCGAATGTATCCTCCCAACAGAACCGGAAACGATAATGTGCTCAATAAATGCAAGGTTCGTAAGCATAAAACATCTTTATCCATTTCCGGCCTGACTCTGGCGATGGTTTCCTTTAAAAGTTCAATTCCTTCGGTTTTAAGAAAGGTCATATATTCGATATGTTGATCCAGGGGCTTGTTATGAATGGCATGATTAATCATGTTTCTAATTATATCGGGATACTTATTAATGATTTCAGTATAATTGTATATGAATGTAAGCAGCCGGTCTTCAACATCATCATCAGTCTGTTCCTGAAGTAAAGCAAAGTTTTTTCTCATTTCATCGGTAACCTCAGTCAAAGCGGCGTTAATGACTCCGTCTTTAGAACCAAAATGATAATTCACCGCCGCGACGTTTACGTTGGCCCGAGAAGCGATTTTGCGGATAGTGATATTCTGAAATCCTTCTGCAGCGATAATATCCATGGTTATATTGATGATCTTTTGTTTGGTGGTCAGATTCTCATCAGACTTATCCATAATAAATACTCTCTGAAAACATGTTTTGGTTTAAGCATAGAACATCACGAAGATGTCTTCAACAGCTTCAATATTCATTGACAATATCCGGTATCTAACCTACCATTAAGTCACAGTTGATTCAAACATTGTTTTAATTTCCTGCTCTTGGGGGAGGGTAAACCGATGCGCAACTGTATGCGTCTGGGGCTGGATGTGGGTTCAACCACAGTGAAGGTCGTTATATTGGACGAAAACGATCGTATTGTCTATACAGATTATAAGCGGCATTATGCAGAAACCCAAAAACACACTATCGAATTACTCCGGGATGCTTATAACCACATCGGCAATCAGCCCTTCACAGCAATGGTGACTGGATCCGCCGGATTATCCATATCTTCCTGGTTGGGCGTTGAGCATATACAGGAAGTTATAGCCTGCAATACCGCCATAGGGCGGTATATTCCCCACATCGATGTAGCCATCGAATTAGGGGGAGAAGATGCAAAAATCACCTTTTTTCAGGACGGCCCGGACCAGCGAATGAATGGCATCTGTGCCGGCGGAACCGGGGCGTTTATCGATCAGATGGCAACCCTTTTGGGAACCGATGTTAATGGTTTAAATCAGCTGGCCAGGCGAGCCACCGCCATTTATTCAGTAGCTGCACGTTGCGGTGTTTTCGCCAAGACCGACATACAGGTTTTATTAAATGAAGGCGCCAAGAAGGAAGACATCGCCGCTTCGGTATTCCAAGCCGTAGTCAATCAAACCGTCAGCGGTCTGGCCTGCGGCAAATCCATCACTGGCAACGTGGCCTTTTTAGGCGGGCCTCTGTCTTTCCTTTCAGAATTGAGAAGAAGATTTCAAGAAACCCTGCAGCTAGATGACAAAGAGGCTGTATTCCCCCCGTACAGTCAGTTTTTCGTGGCCCTGGGGGCTGCCTTGGCTTCCCAATCAAGCCCGATGATCCGTCTGGCCAGTCTTATTAAACGCCTGGAAAAGATTGATTTATCCGATTATCAACAGTTCACTCACCTCAAGCCCCTTTTTGAAAGCCAGGAAGACTATACCCGTTTCCGTGCCAGACATCAACAGAATAAAGTACCCCGACGGGACTTGGACACTTATGGCGGAGACTGCTATTTGGGAATAGATGCTGGCTCAACGACTACCAAAGCCGCACTAATCGATGCCAGCGGTCGCCTGTTGTACTCCTGCTATACCAATAACACCGGCAGCCCTCTTGATTCAGCCCTTAAGATTTTAAGGGATTTGGCCAGCTGCTTGCCGGCAGCGGCTAAACTGGCTTATACAGCAGTGACCGGGTATGGGGAAGGGCTATTAAAAGCCGCCCTGCATATAGATTTGGGAGTAGTTGAAACTGTGGCCCACTATCGTGCCGCGCATTTTTTTGACCCACAGGTTGACCTGATTCTAGACATCGGCGGGCAGGACATGAAATGCCTGCAGATAAAAGACGGCATTATTGACAACATCTTGCTTAACGAATCCTGCTCTTCAGGATGCGGCTCCTTTATTGAGGGTTTTGCCCATTCATTAAACTTGAGCGTACAGGATTTTGCCGCCCTGGCTTTGCATGCCAATGCACCAGTAGATCTAGGCTCACGCTGTACGGTTTTCATGAATTCAATGGTAAAGCAAGCTCAAAAAGAAGGCGCTTCAATCGGTGATATTTCAGCCGGGCTGTCATATTCGGTTATCAAAAACGCTCTGTTTAAAGTGATTAAGATGAGAAATCCCGAAGATCTGGGGCAGCGGATTGTGGTTCAAGGCGGCACCTTTCAAAATGACGCGGTTTTGAGGAGTTTGGAGAGCATCTCCGGCAAAGAGGTCATAAGACCGGACATCGCATCAATAATGGGCGCGTTTGGGGCAGCGTTGATGGCCAGAGAACAGAGCACCACAGGGAAAGCGAGCTCTCTTTTAGGGGCCGACCAACTGGAGGGCTTTTCGATCACCACCCGCCTCAACCGCTGCGGGGGTTGTGAAAACAACTGCTTGCTGACCATTAACAAGTTCCCGGGCGGAGGCCGGTTTATCTCCGGCAATCGCTGTGAGAAACCGGCAGCCAAAGACCGGCAGCACAAATCTATACCCAATATTTTTGACTATAAATACCAGCGCCTCTTGAATTATAAACCGTTAGCTGCAGAGGCGGCTTTTAGGGGTACTATCGGTATTCCGATGGTTCTCAACATGTATGAAAACTACCCGTTCTGGTTTACCTTTTTCACCGCACTGGGGTTCAGGGTGGAGGTTTCACCGCGATCTTCCCGGACACTTTATGAACTGGGCAGCAATACCATCCCCTCGGATACGGCCTGTTTTCCAGCCAAGCTGGTTCATGGCCATGTCGCCGCTCTAATAAAACAAGGTATAAGACGGATTTTTTATCCCTCCATCATACATGAGCACCGAGAGCAGACCGGTGCCAATCATCATTTTAACTGCCCTATGGTCATTTCTTATCCTGAAGTGATCAAAAATAATATGGATATCATCAGGGAAAATGACGTTGTTCTAATGAATCCCTTCCTGCCCTACTGTGATCGAAAGAGGCTGATTATTCGCTTGCATGAAGAACTTGACCGCTTTAAGATATCCAAACCGGATATAGCCCGGGCGGTTGATCTGGCCTGGGAAGAAGACCGGCGTTTCAAAGCGGACATCCGGCGTCAAGGCGAGGAGATCCTGGCTTATCTTGAGCAAACCGGGAAGCAAGGCATTGTTTTAGCCGGCCGTCCTTATCACATAGATCCGGAAATCAACCACGGCCTGCCCGAAATCATCACTTCCCTGGGGATGGCGGTGCTAACCGAAGACGCTGTGGCCCATCTGGCACATGTAGAAAGGCCTATCAGGGTGATTGACCAGTGGATGTACCATTCGCGCTTATATGCCGCCGCCAGTTTTACGGCGGCTCAACCTCAGCTTGAATTGGTGCAGCTAAATTCCTTTGGCTGCGGTCTGGACGCCATTACCAGCGATCAGGTTCAAGAAATTTTGAAGTCCCGGGGTAAAACTTACACCCTGTTGAAAATCGATGAAGGGGCTAATCTGGGAGCTGCCAAAATAAGGCTGCGCTCTCTTCAGGCAGCCATCGCAGGCAGGGAAAAAAGGAGCCCGGAAAGGGAGACTAAATCTTATACTCAACAGCGGGTGATATTCACCCCGGCCATGAAGCAGGAACATACTATACTGTGCCCGCAGATGTCGCCCATCCATTTTGAACTGTTAGAAGCAGTCTTAAGCAGCGAAGGATACCATCTGGAGCTGCTCCCTGAAGTAGACAAATCGGCTATCGATGAAGGTCTCAAATATGTTAACAATGACGCCTGTTATCCGGCCGTCATTGTTATCGGCCAGCTGCTGCAAGCCCTGCAATCCGGCCGCTATGACCTTAATAATACCTCGGTGGCCATCAGCCAGACCGGGGGAGGCTGCAGAGCTACCAATTACATCGGACTCTTGCGCAAAGCCCTTAAAGAGGCCGGATTCCATAATATACCGGTGCTGTCGGTCAATCATTATGGCGCCGAGAAGAACCCGGGATTTAAAATTTCGCCGGGCCTCATCAAAAAGGCCATAAATGCAGTAATATATGGCGACATGCTGATGAGGGTACTGCACCGGGTTCGTCCTTATGAAATGATCCCGGGATCAGCCGATATGTTATATCAGCGCTGGGTAAAGCGCTGCCAGGCTCAGCTCATATCCGGTGAGAAATTGGAATTCAGGGCCAATCTGAGAGGGATTGTCGAGGAATTTGACCGACTGGAAATCTCTTCCCTGCCCAAACCCCGGATCGGCATCGTCGGAGAAATCCTGGTTAAGTATCACCCCGCCGCCAACAACAATATCGTGAAAATATTGGAACATGCAGGGGCCGAGGTGATCGTGCCTGACCTCCTGGATTTCTTCCTCTACTGTGCATATGACTATCTTTACAATTATCGCTATCTCTATGGGAAAAAACGTTATCTCCTGGCTGGAAAATACCTGATTCATTACCTGGAAAAGAAGCGGTCATTCATGAAGTCTCTTTTACAAAACAGCCAACGTTTCACATCCCCCAGCTCCATCTATCACAAAGCCGATCTGGCCAGTCAGGTCATGTCATTGGGGCATCATTGCGGCGAAGGCTGGTTCTTAACCGCTGAGATGATCGATATGATAGTCAGCGGAATACCCAACATTGTCTGTGTGCAGCCCTTCGGCTGTTTGCCCAACCATGTCACCGGCAAGGGTATGATGAAAGAAATAAAACGTAATTATCCGCATGCAAATATTACCGCTCTAGACTATGACCCCGGCGCCAGCGAGGTTAATCAGTTAAACCGGCTTAAACTTATGCTGTCGGTGGCTTTCGCCGACCTCCACAAAGCCAATGCCCGTCAGCCTCATCAGACCACGGAGCAGGATTCCAACTCTACTTATCGCTTCCTCAACGATAATCTTCCCGGATAAATTCAGTCGTCACCCCATTCTGGAGCAAGTTGTTATATAAGCCAATTATGGAATGGATTCACGTTAATGGGAATGAAAAATAAACCCACCAGAGGATGATTCCTAATCTGGCGGGCTGCAAAAATATATGAAAAGGAGTTAGGGGGGAATAAAACTTTACGCTGATATTTATATGCAATTGTCGTGCCATCTTGTGTGGCAAAGGTGGCAAAAAATTACCCACCGTTTAACCGGCGGGCCAAGAATTATTGAAGAGGAGTTTAAGAAAGGCTAATTAATTGCCAAAGCGAAGCCTTTGGCTTACAAAAGTACACATTCCTTTTGATTTGATCCATTTACGGTAGTTGTCTTGTCCAAGACAGGTAATGACAACCAATTCCTGCTGTTGTTTAACAGCTACTATGGAAATACCCTGGTGTTTCATTTCGACGCAGTTGTCCAGATCGTTGGGCTTGAAAGCTATGAGTCTGCCCTTTTGAGCTATATGCTTTAATTTACTTATTATCTCCTTATCTGTAGAAGAATAATCAAAAAGCCTCTCTCTATATCTTTTTATGGCATGTTTGGTTACCTTGATTAACATTAAACATCACCCTCAATTACCCTCAATTGCTACAATATTATCAAGGTCGGAGTAATTTCATCTTTTTAACCTCATCGAGTTAATCCCCACTCACCAGAAATAAATGCAATAAACATGCCAGTGGTATCGGGACCGTCAATAATTGGCGATGTTCTATCCGAATTCTGCCAAATCTAATGTAAATATACCATTTTACCAAATATTTAATCGCCACTGTCCCGGTTATTTTTCGTTCATATCTGACACTTTTCGACATTTTTTGGTTTCATTTTTGACACCCTTCTAAAATGCGGTAACATCGGGTATTGGTAAAGGCTGCATCTAAAATGGGGCCTATTTTAGTTCAAAAAATGAACCCACCAAAACGGCGGGTCAAAAAATATATATATGAAAAGGAGTTAGGGGGGGAATAAAACTCTTATCACTTTATTAATGCAATTTACATGCCATCATTTTTATGAAACGACAAAAAATTACCCACCGTTTAACCGGCGGGCTACAAAATATATTGAAGAGGAGTTTTAGAAAGGCTGATTGAAATTATTGCGGATACATTCCGCAATTCAACATTTATCGACAAATCGAGAAACTTCCACGCTTATCAAGCGTGACTGCTGGCGAGAACTTTATTCTCTATTTCGAAAATATTGCAATTTTCGTGCCATTGTATTGTTGTTTAAGATCGCCAATAAAAACGCTCACCTGTACTATTTTGTTTGGAGCGCCATACACAGATGTTTCATTTGTGTTTCAGCTGTTGCGCAACTGTTTCACCTTTGTACACTGTCTCGGCTTCGATACAATGTCTTGGCTTCTGTACACCTGGTGATAATTTCCAAACTCGGGAGAGCCGGCTGTACTGTATTACTTTTGTCCAGAAACCTGACATATTGTTGCATTTTTGTTTCATAACTTGGACGGCAAATTATCCGTATAACATCTTTTCAGCTATGCCTTTTGACGATATTTGGCGAATAAATCTGTAAGGTTAGTATAACTCCCCCTGGCAAAGAAATATTATCCCATACTCTACCGATTGGCACAGGTTGGCGCTGCATCATGGAAGGTCTGGTTTGCGGGGGGCTTGCATTACTGGTCTTTTACTGTACATGCACTGCTCTCCGGGGGGGAGAAAAGCCTTTTGTTTACCGGATTTATTCGGATTCCGAGCCGCACAGTTTTGGCGGTATGGTCGATAGCGCGGCAGACTGTTCCTCCGGGGAAGGCCGGGCGGCTTCTTTTCTCAGGCTTCGCATTTCATAATACATCATGGTGGCCGATAAGCTTACAGCCAGGAAGTCGGCGATGGGAGCCGCCCTCCAGACTCCTTCCACACCCCAGAATCTCGGCAGAATCACCAGCAAAGGTATGAAGAACAAAACCTGCCTGGACAGGCTGAGCACGGCCGCCTGACGGGCCTTGCCAACCGCCTGAAAGTAGGTTGCACTCACAATCTGAAACCCCACCAGCGGTATCAAGGCCATGTAAATCAGCATGGCATGGGTGGTTATTGCGGTCAAGGCCACATCACTTTCGCTAAACAGCCCTACCAGCTGCTCAGGCCAGATATGCAAGGCCAGGTACCCGATCAATGCAATGCCGGTTCCTGCTATTACCGCCAGCTTCCAGGTATCTCCCACCCTTTTGTACTGCCTGGCGCCATAGTTGTATCCAATAATAGGTTGAGCGCCCTGGGCGACCCCCAGTACCGGCATAAATAAGAGGGTGGCAATGCTCATCACTATGCCGATAGCCGATAAGGCCAAATCTCCTCCGTATGCCGTCAGAGTATTATTGAGGATAACCTGTTGGACACTGGCGGCTATCTGCATGGCAAACTGCCCGAAGCCTATAGCCATAATACCCGACAGAATAACCCATCTGGGCCTCAGGTTGACAAGCCGGAGCTTGACCAGGCTCCGTCCGGTAATGAAATAGCCCAAGACCCAGGCAGCCGATATCGCCTGGGCCAGTATGGTGGCAAAAGCAGAGCCCTTCATTCCCCATCCAAAAATAAATATGAATATATAGTTGAAGACGACATTGAAGGCAGCGCCTATGAGCTGCGTGTACATGGCTACTTTAGGGTTGCCTTCGGCGCGGATGAAGTTGTTGGCCCCCAAGCTTATGGAGCCAAATACTGCGCCCAGCATGATGATCTGAGTAAAGTCCATGGCATAAGGAAGGACCTCCGGGCTTGCGCCACAGGCAATCAAGATCGGTTCCGAAAATATAAAGAAGACTCCCGCAGCCAGGGCCGGCAATAAGACCAGCATAGTTATGGCATTGCCCGCTATCTTCTCGGCCTCCTCCTTTTTCCCCTCACCCAGGCGAATCGAAATTAAGGCGGTAGCCCCAACCCCTATAAAAATCGATACAGCCAGCAAGACGATCATGAGCGGGAAGGCCACAGTTGTGGCGGCGATTGCCAGAGAGCCGATCCCACGGCCGACAAAAATCCGGTCTATAACATTGTATAGAGAATTGACCAGCATTCCGACAATAGCCGGCAGAGAAAAGTTCCATAACAACCTGCCTATACTTTTGTCTCGCATTTCCAACGAATGGTCCATCATCATACTCCTTCGAACTTAATATCAGCCCTTAAATTTTGGAGGTAAAATTTACTACATAACGCAGGCTGCTTACAAAGGCATCCATCTCTTCCGGATCAACCCCCGCGAACAAATCAGTCAAGGCTTCACAGTAGGCGTTCATATTCTTCCCCATCTGTTCCAACCCGGTTTGGCTCAGCGACAACAGGACTTTTCTGCGATCATGGGGATCAACCCTGCGTATGATCAAATCCATGGCTTCCATTTGATTGATCAAGGTAGTCAGGCTGCCTTTTTCGATATCCAGCATCTTGCCGATTTCTGTCGCGGTAAGACCATCGTGATGGTATAAAACATTTACGATTTTAAACTGGTTTTTGGGCATCTGCGGACTGCAAGCATGGCGCATCTTAACATAGAACTTCTCATGGAACAATCCCAAAAAGGTCATCATCAAAACCTGGATTTCCCTGGCATTTTGCTGATACATCACGCGCTCCTAAATTCTGTTAGAAATCTTACTGTTAGAAACTATTATAGTTTATTATGAACCCGGCTTGCCGGTCAATGCTTTTCCGGTCAGGGTTTTCAGGCGCAAGGCGAGGGCGAAGTTTCAGCGCCCTCATGCTATGCCTGCACAGCTTGTTGACAAAGTCAACAAGCTGTGCAGAGCGAGCGACGGAAGCGAAGAGCAAGGCATTCAATAGGCCCGCAATTGAGGCGTACAAATAGTACGTTGATTGAGCGGACCTATTGAGCAACGCAGTTATTTGCTTTTGTCGACGGTCTAAACAAGCCTCACCGGCTTGTTCTCGGTGCTGGTGCGAAGCTTAAATGAAGGAAAATGCTGCTAGAGCTGAATCAAGAGAAGACCGGCCAAACACAGGGCAACTCCGATAATGTTCTGCAGGGTTAGCTGCTCCCGGTAAAATACTAAGCCAACCAAGACTAACAGAGCCGCTACTACTACATTGGCTACCCCGGCGGCCAGGCTGATCTTCCATCCCGCCCGATAGGCCAGGAGAAATCCGGCTTCCAAACCAATAATAGAAAAACCCAGTGCGATACTGGCCCAATGAATCTGCTTAAATACGGTTAATACCGAGCCGTAGCCGTGAAAGAAGGGCAAGGCCAAAAGGCAGGCTATGGCGGCTGTAAAGTAGGTTACTACCAGAGTCACCAGGGGATTTATATTCCCTGGAATGGATTTCTGAAAAATATGGTACAGAACGTTGGATACTACGGCGAGAATGATTCCTAAATAGTTCATGGCAGGTCCCTCATGATTTCCAATTTGAGATTCATGGCATTATTGGGATTATAAGAGACCAACCGGTTTTCGTCAATTGTTGCGCCGGGATGATCATTGCACCTGCCTAATCCGTGGAATCTGCAACCGACTGCATGAACTGCCGGACCTTTTGGAAATCCTTTTTTCCAGGCCGTGCTTCCACCCCTGATAAAACATCGATTGCATAAGGGTTGGCTTTCCGTATGATGCTGCGAACATTGGCAGGCTTTAGCCCGCCGGCCAAAAAAACCGGTAATTCAGATTCCTTCTGGACGGTTTTAAAGATTGACAGATCAACGGTTATACCGGTTCCGCCTGGCATTGAAGCCCTATGGGCATCTACCAGCAGGGCACTGACCAGGGTTTCATTTAGAGCACGGGCGGCTGCAGCCGGATCAGGGATTTCGAAAAGGCACTTGCCGTCCATGCCGATGCGCAAGGCCTTAATGGCTCTTATACCCATATGGTTTAAACGAACAGCCAGCTCCTCAACTTGCGCCAGTGTCTCCTCATGATGCAATTGAATCATATCAGGCTTTAAAGCCTCTGCGACAGCGAGGATCTTCCCGATTTCCCCGCCGGTAACCACAACGGTTTTTACCGGCGGCGGAACCTGCTTGATAAGCTGCAGGGCTTCCATCCTGTTCAGGTTCCAGGGGACTGCCGCCGGGTAATCCACCACAAACCCCAGATAGCGTGCCCCGGCCCGTACGCAAAACTCTATATCCTCACCATTCATCAGCCCGCATATCTTCACCGCCATCATAGCCTACAACTCCCCGTACCGCTGAGCATAGCGTACATTTCGGCACTGTCCCGGGCTTGCAGGATGGCGGTTCCCACCAGAACAGCATGCGCGCCCGCCGCTGCAGCCCGCTCTACATCGGCAGCAGTAGATATCGCACTTTCACTGACTACCAAAATCCCCGGTTTTATAAGGCCGGCCAGTTTTTCAGTAGTTTCCACATTGCCGTCGTCCATCTCTAATTCCACGATACTACGGTTGTTTATACCTATAACTGTTAAGTCTATTCCCTCCAGGGAAAAAACCTCTTCCTGAGAATGGGTTTCCACCAGGGGCTCCAAACCCAGCTTAAAACACCCCTCTATCAGCTCATACAACTGCTCTCTTTTAAGCATAGCCGCTATCAGCAAGACGGCATGAGCGCCCATAGCCATGCTCTCCCGCAATTGCCAACTCTGGGTGATAAAGTCCTTGCGCAATACCGGGAGACCGGTGGCCTCCGCCACATCAGCCAGCAACCGGGCTGATCCTCCGAAATAATCAGGCTCAGTTACTACTGATAGCGCGGGCGCGCCGGCTTTTGCCAGCTTTTTGGCCAGATTTACCGGGTCGCGCCCTTTGAGCAGGTCGCCTCTTTGAGGCGACCTGGGTTTAATATCGGGGATTACCGGAATCTTGCCATTATGAAAATAATTCCACAGCGCTCTGGAAAATCTGCAATTGGATTTATGAAGCATGGTTACCTCTCTTATTGAATAGACCTGAAATCCTGGGAAGCGCTTATTAGCTGATCCAATTTGGCCTGAGCCAGGCCGCTGTCGATTAATTCTCCCGCCAGTTTGATGCCTCCCTGTAGTGAATCAGCTTTTCCGCCGATATACAAAGCCCCGGCGGCATTCATAACCACAGCCTGGCGGCGCGGCCCCTGGTTTTGCGCTGAAAAAACCTCGCGGATAACAGCGGCATTCACTTCCGGTGTACCGGTCTTAATGTCTTCCAGGGTGCAGCGGGCCAAGCCAAAATCCTCAGGAGAGATCTCGTAACTGCTGATGGTTCCATTTTTAATCTCGTTGACGCGGGTTTTACCCAGCAGGGATATCTCATCAAGACCGTCTAATCCATGTACGAATAAAGCCCGTTTATAGCCTAAAGACAAAGCTATCCGGGACACAGTGTCAAGCAGCTCCGGTTTATAAACCCCCAGGATATGACGCGTAGCCCGGGCAGGATTGATCAGTGGACCGATGATAGTGTAAAAAATGGTCTTTATCCCCAGTGCTTGTTCAGGCGGCAGGACTTTATGCATCACCGGGTGGAACAGAGGGGCATAGATAAAAGCGATGCCGACTTCTTCAATGAGTTTTTCCACCGCCCGGGGGGATAAATTGATTTCTACGCCCAGGGCTTCCAAAACGTCAGCACTTCCTGACAAGCTGGAAATCGAGCGGCTGCCATGCTTGGCCACCGGAATGCCTGCAGCAGCCGCAACCAGGGCTACAGCAGTGGATATGTTGAAAGTGCTCAATCCCCCGCCGGTTCCGCAGGTATCCATGAGTTCATCTTCCACCCGGGGGGCAATCCCTTTGCAATGATCCCGCATGGCCTGAGCTATAGCCGTGATTTCTGTAAGCGTGGGGCCCTTCATAAGCAATGCCACCTGAAAACCGGCGATCTGCACGTCACTCAGTTCGTCTTTGTCGATGGCCACGATTAAGCCGTAGGCTTCCTCAAAGGTCAAATCCTGATTGGCGGTTAGTTTTTTTAATACATTCTGAATCACTACATACACACTCCTAACAATTATTTATAGGTTTGCTCTACTCAACCAGACTCAGCTTGCTATACTCAGCTCCGCTGATCTCACCTCATTTCCTGAATAATTGCCGGGCTTTTAACCTATGACCCCTTGGGAGGAGATGTATTTGCTCCTGTCAAAACACTCCAGAACAAATCAGGACTTATTCATTGCCGATGACTAGATTGAACCAAAACCGATTCTCTGCTAAACTCAGCTCTGCCAGGCCATATGCGCCTGCAACCCTTTATCCAGACTAAAAACTCATAACTCGGAGATGGCCTTTTTCATGGCGCGAACATAACTGGAAACATGAGGAATACAATCCATTCCATATTGCTCCACGATTTTTACGATGGCACTGCCAACTATGACCCCATCGGAGATTCGGGCCATAGAGGCGGCCTGCCGGGGGGTAGAGATGCCAAAACCTACTGCACAAGGGATATCCTTGACCTGTTTGACCAGTTTGATTATCTGCTCGACTTCGCCGCCCAACTCCTGCCGCACCCCGGTAACCCCCAACGATGAAACGCAATAAACGAACCCCATGGCTTCCCGGGCAATCATTTGTACGCGGTCTTTTGAGGTGGGCGCAATCAGTGAAATCAAATCCACCCCATTCGCACGGCATTCCGGCAGTAATTCCGACTTTTCTTCAAAGGGCAGGTCGGGAACGATGACGGCATCAACCCCCACCTCCCTGCAATTTCCCATAAAGCGTTCGCTGCCATAAGTAAAGACCGGATTTATATAGGTCATAAAAGCCAGGGGGACATCACAGACCTGGCGCACCCTTTTCACCATAGCGAAGATCTGGTCGGTGGTGGCACCCCCTTGGAGAGCGCGGTAATCCGCTTGCTGAATCACCACTCCCTCCGCCACCGGATCAGAAAAAGGTATCCCCAGTTCGATAAGATCGGCGCCCGCCTCCGCCAACTCAACGACTAGTTTTTCAGTGATTGGCAGAGAGGGATCGCCGGCGGTTATAAATGGTATGAAAGCCTTACCGCGGGAAAAAACCCGGTTCATTCTATTCATAAAGCTGCGCCCCCTTATAACGTGCTATTGCCGCCACATCCTTATCGCCGCGGCCGGACAGGTTGATGACGATGATTTGCTCCCGGCCCAAGGTTGGCGCCAGTTTTTGCGCATAGGCAACCGCGTGGGCGCTTTCAATGGCAGGAATGATGCCTTCTGTCCGGGACAGATACTCGAAGGCCTCCACGGCCTCATCGTCAGTCACCGGAACATATTCAGCCCGGCCTGTCTCACAAAGGTAAGCGTGTTCAGGCCCTATACCCGGATAATCCAGTCCGGCCGAGATCGAATAAACCGGGGCTATCTGGCCGTATTCATCCTGGCAGAAATAGGACTTCATGCCGTGAAAAATGCCGATGCTGCCCGTTGCTATAGTAGCCGCGTTTTTGTCGGTATCTATGCCGTGCCCGGCCGCTTCGCAGCCGATGAGGCGAACTTGGGAGTCGGCGATAAAATCATGGAACAATCCCATGGCATTGCTGCCCCCGCCCACACAGGCCAGTAAAATGTCGGGGAGCCGGCCTTCTTTTTGCAGCATCTGCCTTTTAACCTCACGTCCGATTACACTTTGAAAATCACGGACCATGGTGGGAAATGGATGCGGCCCCATCACTGAGCCCAAAACATAATGGGTGTTATTCACAGTGGCGGTCCACTCCCGCATGGTTTCATTCACCGCATCTTTCAGAGTCTGGGTGCCGCTTTCCACCGCATGCACCCGGGCCCCTAATAGCTCCATGCGATAAACATTCAGAGCCTGCCGTTCCGTATCTTCCCGGCCCATATAGATATCGCACTCCAGGCCCAAGAGGGCTGCCGCCGTAGCGGTTGCCACCCCATGCTGCCCCGCGCCGGTTTCGGCGATAACCCTGGTCTTGCCCATTTTTTGGGCCAGAAGCACCTGGCCGAGCACGTTGTTAATCTTGTGAGATCCGGTATGGTTCAAATCTTCCCGCTTGAGGTATACTTTGGCCCCGCCCAGATCCCTGGTCATTTTTTCCGCATAATAGAGCAAAGACGGCCGCCCAGCGTAATTTGCGAGCAAATCATCCAATTCGCTGGTAAAACCAGGATCATTGCGGTAGTGCTGATAGGCTTCATCCAATTCTATGACCGCATTCATCAATATTTCGGGAATATACTGTCCGCCATGAACCCCAAATCTTCCCTTGGACATCTGTGACCCTCCTTTCGTCGCTTTCCAATCATCCCAATAAAAAAAGCCTTTGTCTCCATATAGGGACAAAAGCTTTACACTTCTGCGGTACCACCCAAATTGGCGAAAAATCGCCCACTTATTCTGCATACCATCATATGCACCCCACTGATAACGGACAGGGTTCCCGTCAGCGCCTACTCAATATTTCGGGCTGCCCTCGCAAGTCCATTCAGAATCAATTCTGCATCCGCATTCTCACCAGTTAGCGGCTCTCTGAGTGCATTCCATGGTTCCTACTTCTCTTGCTCATCGGTTTGTTGTGTCATATTATATCCTGCCCTCATCAGCTTGTAAAGGCCATCAGCCAAAAAGGCCGGGCACGGTATGGCTCTCCACTTTATATGACAAACCTGCCGGCATTCATTATAATGACTGTAGATTCTTCATAATGATTTGAACCTGTTATAACGAGGATTACAGCATAGGATAGAGGAATCCGTTTTCTATGAATACCAATTCCATCATTTTGTCCAAAATAAATAAATACTTTGGGGAGAAGCAGGTTCTGAAAGACATCGACCTGGAGGTGCCCTACGGCGAGATATTTGGTTTGCTGGGTCCCTCGGGATGCGGCAAAACCACCATTGTAAAGATCATCGTAGGTATACTCGAGGCCACCTCCGGTGAGACCCATGTTTTAAAACAGCCTATGCCCAATTTGCAGGTTATGAATCAAATTGGATACATGTCGCAATCCGATGCGCTTTATAATTCCCTGACCGCCGCCGAGAATCTGTACTTTTTCGGTTCAATTTACGGGATGAGCAGGGCCGGGATAAAAAAGCGCGCCGTCGAGGTCATGGAACTGGTCAGTCTATCTGAAGATCTGGATAAGCCGGTGCACGCCTATTCAGGCGGCATGAAGCGCCGGCTTTCACTGGCCATCGCCATCCTCCACAACCCTCCCCTCCTGGTTCTGGATGAGCCTACGGTGGGAATTGACCCGCTGCTGCGCCAGAGCATCTGGCGGGAACTCAACAACCTGACCGACCAGGGTGTGAGTATACTCTTGACCACCCATGTGATGGACGAGGCCGACAAATGCCACAAGCTGGCCATGATGCGGGATGGCCGGCTTATAGCCGCCGGAACCTCGCAGGAATTGCAGAAGAGAGCCGGAGCCAGTGATATCGAAGAAGCCTTTATTTATTACGGAGGACATCAAAATGAGGATTAGAGCCCTGGTTTTCCGTATTTTACACCAGCTCAAACACGACCGGCGCACCCTGGCGTTGATGCTGGGCGCACCCATCCTGGTGTTGACCCTGCTTTATTTTATACTGGCCGAATCGGAACCCGTGGTTAAGGTGGCGGTAATAAACGCCCCGGCAGAATATGCAGAGCGTTTGGACGATTATAATATCATGGCCTTCCGCTACGATCCCGATGAAGCCAAAAAGGCCCTGGAACAAGGGGAAGTTGTGGCCACCATCAACATGATCAGCAACCGGGTTCATGTAGAAATCGACGCCAGTAATCCCTCCAAGGCCAACCTGGTTTTATCGGCCATCGAACAGGCCAAGATGATCGCACCGGCTTCCCGCCCCGACCTGCAATCGGAAGTGAAATATGTTTATGGTTTCGAAGACCTGCCTATGTTTGATACCTATGGAGCGGTCCTCATCGGCTTCATGGTCTTCTTCTTCGTTTTCCTGGTGGCCGGCATTTCATTTCTGCAGGAGCGCACCTCAGGAACCCTGGAAAGGCTTTTATCAACCCCCATTAAGCGCTGGGAGATCGTGGCCGGCTATGTGATAGGATTCGGACTGGTAACGGTATTACAGTCATTTCTCATCTCCTGGTATTGCGTATATGTTTTAAAAATCGTCATGATCGGCTCTTTCGCCCTAGTCTTGCTGATCACCCTCTTATCCGCCATGGTGGCCCTTACGCTGGGCATACTGGCTTCCACAGCCGCATCCAATGAATTCCAGATGATGCAGTTCATCCCTATAGTGATCGTCCCGCAAGTATTCTTTTCCGGATTATTTGACTTATCTCCCTCACTGCAGGTGGTGGAAATGTTTATGCCTTTGCACTATATAGCCGACGCCTTAAGACAGGTCATGATAAAGGGCAACGGGTTGGCAGCGATCAGCTTGGATTTAACCGTAATCCTGAGCTGTTCTATTGTATTCATAATCTTAAATACCGTCTTGTTGAAAAAATACCGGCGCATTTAACAGAAACGAGGGGAATGGCTTGTGAAGAAAACCTATCTCATCATAGCTTTGATATTGATTACCGCTCTGCTTGGCGGGTGTTCTCAGTCTGACCTGAAGCTGCAGGGAATAGTGGAAACCGATGTATACTCTCAATACTGCGAGGTTTCGGGCAAGATTATAAGTTTTCCGGTGCAGCTGGGTCAGGAGGTTAAAAAAGGAGATCTCATCGCGGTTATTGACGACAGCAATGAGAAATACCTTTTAGAACAATTGCAGGCCGGACTGGCCAAAAAGCAGGCTACCCTCGCCGACCTGGAGACCGCGGTAGATGCTCTTGACATCAAACAGGGAAAAAATAATGTAACCCTGGCCGAACAGGCTCATGAGAGCGCCCGTTTGAATTTGGAGCACGCCCAGCAGAACTATGATGATATACAGGCCTTATTCGAGGGCGGAGGTATCTCCCAAGCCTCCCGGGATGATGCCAGATATCAGCTCGATCAGGCCAGGATAGCCCTGTCATCGGCCGGTGTACAGGTGGACAATGCCCGCCAGAAGCTGGCCATGCTGGAAAAAGGCCCTGACCAGGAGAAAATCGCTGCCGCACGGGCCGACATCGAACAGGCCCAAAGCCAGATTCGCCAGGCCGAGGCCAATTTGGCCAAATACCAGCTAACCGCCCTGAGTGACGGCATTATTATCAGTAAAAATTTCCTGCTGGGGGATATGGTGAATACTGGCTCTAACCTGGTTGACATAGCCTCTCAGCAGGATAAATATCTGGTGGCCTATGTTCCCGAGGATTCCATAAACAGTATCAGTTATGGGCAGGAACTGGCGATATACAGCGGCAAAGCGGAATATAAAGGCACGGTGAGCTTCATTGACCTGGAAGCCAAGTACACGCCCAAGGACATGCAGACCCAGGCCAATAAAAATAGAGACAGTGTGAAAATCAAACTTAAACTCGCCGCGGATAACCCCCTGAAGCCCGGGGAAAAAGCGGACGTAGTGATCAGCAGGTAAAAGCAGCTGTAAGCAGAGCCCCCGCCTGGTTTGAATATGCCCATTCCTTCAAATTTTGGTTCTAAAATATTTTAAAGCAGCCATTCTATAGGGATCATCTTCGCTTATCACCAGAGCTATAAGGGTCCAGGCCGGAATATACGAGGCCCATACGATATTTTGCATCCAGGGTTGATAAAACACAGTATAGGCCAGATTAAAGTGCACATAAGCTACGGCCAGATCGGATATGAACATGAGAATCCCTGCCAGGGCCAATAAACCGGCCACCTTCAAACGATAATACTTTCGGAATATTGTGCATATTGAGGTCCAGGTCATGTAAGCTAAAACCACACCGAAAGCTATGACTCCCAGGAGCATCGCTCCTTGAATCTCCTCCATCTCCATAGTCAAAAACGCCAGGATGGAAATCCCCCCCACCATTAAAGCCATGATGATATCAGCCCTGCCCAAACTGAAGTTCTTTTGAGTGGCAAATATCAGGCAAAGGTAGGCGGCGGCAAAGGCAGCCGTGCCAAATGCGGTGAAATCGGAATATGTAATGGTGGGCAGGAAAACCAGGAAAAAGTCGGCGATGACCACGAAAAGTAAGGCCATGCTCATCAGCTGCTGTTCGGGGCCATCTTTTTTTACGCTTCTGGCGGCCAGGAAAAGGGTAATCATGGTGCTATATTTTACATACTGCACTATATTGGCCCCGGTAAACATATTATCCAGCATAAGTATAAAAATGGTTGCAGGCAGATAAACCGCCAGAAAAACCCTTTGAGTATTATTCACCCAACCTCACCTCGCGTTATTTCAAGGCCCAGCTACTCTGGTATATTTATACGGCCATATGGCAAGATTAAGTCTAATTAATGCGGGTTTCTTGTGGTGAGGAGGCATAATACGCTGCCAGTTCCTTTTCTTCAAGCTGTTGCCAATATGGGTTGTAAATGGGAGAGATTCATGTTAATATACCCCAATAGGGTATATTATGCTAGTAATTGAAAGGAGGATTCATTCATTATGCAAGTGTTAAAAGCCGATTCCGCAACGATTGAGGACCTGAAACAGCTTTTGAACGATCAGAAGATCAATACCAGCAACCTGCGCATCACCGCCAACATGGGGTGAGGCGGCATGGCGTTTAATCTGGTTCTGGATGAACCAGTTGAAGGCGACAAAGTCGAAGAACACCAGGGCATCAAGTTTTCCGTAGAAAGTGATATATATGATAAGTTTGGTCCATTCCACCTTACCTCGATGCGGCATAGCGGTCAGGTGTTTCTTCAACTGCGAGGAGAAAAACAGAACGATGGCGGCGGATGCGGCTCCTGCTCATCCTGCTGATAGACACCCGATAAATCATTCCTGTATCCTACCCACAAACCTGCCGGAGTGATCCGGCAGGTTTTTTTACACCCCGTAAAGTCCTACTACACAGGCTTTCAAAGCCATTTCCATAGTGCGAAGCGCTTGCATTTAATGGGTAATTTCAGCCTCACTGCCAGATCAATTCTTTTTTTCCATCATATACATTACCTCCCTTACCTATTGCTACAATCCCACTATACTCCGCCTATTTGAGCCTACTTTCAACCATAGCAGATGCCTATACCCATATTTACCAAAAGGTTGAATGAATATCGGGTCGAATTATGTAGGCACAGGGCGAACGAGCATATCCTGGATTTATTATCAAAACGCCCTCAACTATGGCAGGCATTTCAGGCGTAAGTTTTTTTGCCCAATTAAAGCTGCAGTTTTGAAAAAATCACAGAGACAGGGAAGGAGACTCACTTCATGAAAAAAAGGATTGCATTGTTGTTATTGACAGTATTTATGGTAACCACTCTGGCCTATCCGGTCCTGGCAGATACTTATTCCAGTTACAGTTCCCTGAGAGCCCATAATACATACGGTAAAGACTATAGGATCGTCACCCGTGACCGGGCTTCGTCTAAGGCCGTCATTGCCATCCATGGAGGCAATATCGAATTTGAAACCGATGATATCGCCTCTGCAATAGCAGCCCGGGGCGGATATGATTACTATGGCTTTATCGGTCTCAGGAAGGGCTTTGCCATGCACATAACTTCCACTAGGTTCAATGAACCCAAAGCCCGCAGGCTGGTGGCCAAATCCAGCAAGACCGTAGCCATCCACGGTTTTGGCGGAACCAGCCGGGCCATCACCTATGTGGGCGGACGCGACAAAGTCCTGGGCAACAAAATAAAATCCGCCTTGAGGGCGGCCGGATTTGCGGCCGTATCCGCTCCCGCCCGCCTGGCCGGCACAGCCAAATCCAATATCGTCAACCGCAACAGAATCGGCAAAGGAGTACAGCTGGAACTCAGCCGTCCGATGAGGTCCAAATTAGCTAACAGCAGCGCTTCATTCAACCGCTATGTCAACGCTGTAAACCGGGCTATGAAATAAAATATTGACTAGAAATGCAGGCCGGCATGGCCTGCATTTCTATTATCTGTCCAATCTTTTAAAACCCGGAAGCATGTAATAGCGTGGTGGAGATTGTTAATTTCTACTATATACCAATCTTTTAAAACCCGATCCCAATGGGAGTATCGGATGGGACTGATCCCCCCCTCGCTTTTGCCAAAGATCCCTGCCTGGCAATAGCCTTTTCCAGCTTTCAACTCCCACCAAAAGCACTACTCGCTATTTTTTCGGGCAGACCTGGCAGTTAAATCAGTTTATCAGGCTTTAGGTTGTAGGCGTGTTTGCATTTGGGACATGTTACTGTAAGGTTGCCTTTGTCTATGGGTACACGCATCCTGGCCCGGCAATTTTCACATTCAATTACGCGGTGGTCGACAAGATCCAGAATTTTTTGCTTATCAAAGCCTATAACCACATCATCGCCGATAAAAAACGTTGGCACGCCCTTTATATTTCGGTTTGCCAACTCAACTCGCGCTTCTTCATCAACATTTATATCTTTCTCAACGAAGCTGATCTTGTTGCGGGAAAGAAACTCCTTCGCCATGGTACAGTAGGGTCATGTCTTAGTGGTGAACATAATCACTTTCTTCAACCCTGATCCTCCCTTTTAACGGACCTGCAAGTTCCACAATTGGCATCATCGGTTGATTGTACTTTAGAACGATAGTAGACTGAACCCAAGCCTCTTATATAGAATTATAGAAAAAAGTATGTCAAGGAGCAAAATACTAGATGAATAAGTTAACGCCATCCTCACGAACCGAACAATTATCTCCTTTTATTGTTATGGAAGTCCTGGAGAAAGCGCAGACCATGATGGCCCAGGGCGAAGACATCATCCACCTGGAGGTCGGGGAGCCCGATTTCCCCACGCCTGAACCGGTAAAAGAGGCCATGCTGCGAGCCATTGCTGATGACGATACCCATTATACCCACAGCCTGGGGAAAATAACCCTGCGGGAGGCTATAGCGGAGCATTATTGGAATAAATACCGGGTTCAGATCTCCCCGGAGCAGGTTATCGTGACCTCCGGCACATCTCCGGGGATGCTGTTATTGTTTTCCGCACTCTTGGAAAAAGGCGAGGAAGTCATACTGCCTGATCCCTACTATGCCTGTTATCCCAACTTTATCCGCTATGTAGATGGGAAAGAGGTTTTTTTGCCGGTGTATGAGGAAGACGGCTTCAAATACCGCCCCGAGGAAATCAAGCGGCATCTGGGTCCGCGAACCCGGGCCATCCTGCTCAATTCCCCCGGGAACCCAACTGGAGGAGTATTTACCGCGGCGGATCTCCAAGCCCTGGCAGGGCTTGACAGGCTTATCATAGCCGATGAGATATATAACGGTTTGATATATGAAGGCGAGGAGCATAGTATCCTGGAGTTCACCGACCGCGCTTTTGTGGTCAACGGCTTCTCCAAGCTCTATGCCATGACCGGCTGGCGTCTGGGATATGTGATTGCTCCCCATGAGTACATCCGGGCTATGCAGATAATGCAGCAGAACTTCTTCATATGTGCATCCTCTTTTGCACAAGAAGGGGGTATTGCAGCCTTACGGGAGTGTGAGCAGGAAGTCAAACAGATGGTTGATATCTATAATGAACGGCGCTTGTATCTGCTGCAGCGCCTCAAAGCCTTGGGAATTGCCACCCGCCACGATCCCGTAGGGGCTTTTTATGCCCTGGCAAATGTGAAGAAGTATACCGCCGATTCCTACAGATTCGCTTTTGATATTCTGGAAGAGGCCAAGCTGGCCGTTACGCCCGGCATCGATTTCGGCCGCAATTGCGAGGGGTATATCCGCTTTTCCTATGCCAACTCCCTGGGCAATATTAAAGAAGGCCTTGACCGCTTGGAGGATTTTCTTAAGAACCGGATTTCAGCTGGGGATTAATGGTTACCTGCAGGAGGCTGCTCCTTTTACCTGTGCCAAAAGCTTGGGCTTTACAGCCCGCAGCTGCCCGGCCCCTCGTAGATGACGATAAAACCCGGAAATAAACCGGCCAGCATGGATTGTCCTTACCACAATACTGTCGACAGCAAGACCGCAGGCAGACTGCGAAGATCATCGCTGATATCTGCCTGCGGCCATATTTAACCTTTAATAGCCTGTCATTAAGCTTTTTTCTTGGCCATCATGGTGGTCTGATACTCAATGACCTGTTGGCCGCGCTGATTATAAGTCTTGTTCTTATAGATGAACAGATTCATTTCCGGGTTCTTGGTGGGACGGAAATCGACTACTTCCGCATCAGCGGTCAAGGTGTCGCCGAACAGCACCGGAGTGGTGATTTTAACATTGTCAATTCCAATATAAGCATAGATTTCATATCCCACATCGGCTAAAAGATAAGCGATCGTGTCAGCATGGTGCACCAAGCCATCAGCTACCGTAAAAATAATCGGACCGGCCAGGGAGCGTTCCTTGAACCAGGTATTCTTGGCATACTCCGAATTGCTATGTACCGCCATATTAAACCAGGTAAGTTGGTGTAAAATAGAAAAGTCCCCTACATCAAGTGTGCGGCTGACCTTACAAGGGATTTTGGTACCGGCTGCTAAAGTGCCATTACTCATTAAACTTCCCCTCCTTAATTATTACTGCTCATTGATCCCCCGCAGGGGACTGCAGATCACATTGGACAAAAACAGTATCATCGACCATCAAAATGGCCGCAACATCGACCCGGTACAGAGATTCATCCAGCCTGAAAACTTCATTTATCTGTTCAGGGCTATCTGGAATTTCACGAATCTCTGCGTCTATTCCGAGTTTACCAGGTCCACAAGCAGCGGTCTGAGACTAACTCACAACACTATGTACTTATCCATTGAAGTCTTTTCAAAAACCGGCCGTTAACCACCACCTCCCAATAACTATAGTTCCTACCTGAAATTAAAGCACCCTATCTCCGGGAAACATATTCCCCGGCATTTTGTACGTTTTCTGTCGATGATTTGGCGAAAAGGCCTCCCTGATAACCTGGTCAAGGCGTCTCTTTACATCATGCTATATTAACGCTGAAAAACCGGTCGCAAGCCAGTCCCTTCTAAATTGCTGATCGCTTCTCAACCCGTCAGCGACTGGCATAAATGTACATTGAGGGCCGGATACAGATTTAAAGCAGTAATTTAAAAATTGCGTTCTCTTATCAATTATCAGGGTGCGCAAATTTTTTAAGCAGAACCGCAGGCCATGACATGTTTATATCTGGTAATAATTCATAAGGGCCCGCAGTAACTCACGGGTATGCCTGGTTGGAATAAGCAAATGGCGGTGCTGCTATGAAGGTATGTTTATAGTGAGTTATAAATAGCTTATCATACGCCATAAATTTAGTAAATTTTAATAAAGTCCAAGCCCACAGCTTAGCCCCGACCAGAATTTGATGGGGTTTTGTTCACCGCATGCAGGGCAGGCACGGGGTAATGATCCAAGCAGCCGAAAATGTCCCCCATGCCGGGATCGCCATGATAATAATAGGTAAGTGACATCCGCATTAGATGCCAGGAAAAAAAACCTTCTTAAAAAGAAGCTTAGTGCCGTTCGCTAATATCATCAATTCAAATCTGTATCCGCGGTTTCTTCGGAACCCCCCTTTCCACAGCTGGCGGCCATTTTTTTGATGTAACCAATAGAGCCGATGCTTCCCTGATATTAAATGTTATTGTCAGCCGTAAACAGCTGAGGTATTATAGTTAGGTAATCAAATTGTTTGATTTTATTACTATTAGATAATCTAAGGGTGGTGTTTTAATTGGAACCTAATGATGCTCTTCTTAGGGAATTGACCGACCAGCTGCTTAATTTTTATAATGCTTTTTCTTCGTGGGAAAACTCGATTATTCGCGCTAGTGAACTGTCCGTATCTGAGGCTCACGCCATAGAAGTATTGGGTCAGTTTGGAAAGATGAATATGAAAGGCCTGGCTCATAAATTAGGGGTCACCACCGGAACAACCACGGTCACTATGGATCGCCTGGAAAAAAAGGACTACGCCAGCCGGGAAATGACCAAAGAAGACCGGCGGAGCTACTTTATCAGTCTGACCGAGAAGGGTAAAGCTGCATTTGAAGAACACCATAAATATCACCTTAATCTGACCGAGCAGATAGTATCTAATTTGACAGACGAGGAAATCATCCAGTTGGTATCGATACTCAAAAAGATTAGTCATACTACTTTCTAATATTGAAACCCGCAAGGCAACATTATTGTCACTGCAGGAGTGAAGACACATGATTGGAAGATTTTCACGGAAAGAATATTTAGATAAGCTGCTGAATATACACGAATTCTATATGGTAGCTTGGGGATTCATTTTTATCGTCTCCAGCTATCTGTTGAAGCAATACCATCCTCAATCAGCATCGGCGTCATTTCTCGCCTTGATTGCAGTACTCATATTAGGCGGCCCCATCGTATGGAACGCTGCAAAGGGCTTGCGCGAACTACAGACCAATGTAGATGAGCTGGTCAGCCTGGCCATAGTAGCTTCCGTTTTTATCGGCGAATACCAGGCTGCAGCTGTCGTTGCCTTTATCATGGTATTAGGATCTCTGTTGGAGAAATTTACCTCGGAACGCGCCCGGTCAGCTATTCACTCTTTAATTAAATTAAATCCGGATCAGGCTACCCTTTTAATCGATGAAGAGGAAATACCCGTGCCTATCAAAGATGTCAAACAGGGCGACCTGGCTCTGATCAGACCGGGAGAACGGATTCCCGTAGACGGTTTAATCATTCGGGGTGAAGCGGCTGTAAATCAATCTTCGCTTACTGGCGAATCAATGCCCGTTGATAAGAAACCTGGAGATCAGGTATATGCCGGCACGGTTATATACAGCGGCATGTTGGTGGTGCAGGTCGAACGAGCCGGAGAAGAATCCACTTTGGGCAGGCTTATTCAGTTGGTCCAGGATGCTGAAAGCGTAAAAGCCCCTATCCTAAGAGCAGCCGACCGCTATGCCAAATATTTTACCCCCGTTATCATCGCACTAAGCATATTAGTATTTCTATTTACCAGAGATATCAACCGCGCGGTGACTCTGTTAATCGTAGGATGTCCCTGCGCCTTCATTCTGGCAGCACCTACGGCCGTTACGGCATCTCTGGGCAATGCCGCAAAACACGGAGTTCTCATCAAGGGAGGCGCCTTTTTGGAAGAGCTGGGTAGAATTGATGCCGTATTATTTGACAAGACCGGCACCTTGACTACCGGTGAGCCTGTAGTCGCAAAGATCGTGCCTTTTGCTCCCCATTCCGAGAACAGCCTCCTGGCACTGGCCGCATCGGCGGAAAAATACTCCGAGCACCCTGTGGCAAGAGCCATCCTTAAAGCGGCTCAAGAAGCCGAATGCATGCTTAGAGAACCTGAAAGCTTCCGGCAGATTGTCGGCAGCGGCATCGAAGCCCTGGTCGATGGAAAACCGGTCTTTGTGGGTGCAGTGCAAGAGGGCGATCCGGATTATGATAAGGTAAAAAACGAGGATCATTCAGGAACGGTTTTAATCGTCAGGCAGTCCGAAAAAGCGCTAGGTTACCTGGCCGTTTCCGATCAAATTCGTGCCGATGTCGGGGTTGTGATTGAGAACCTGGGCAAAATCGGCATCAAAAAGATAGCTTTGTTAACCGGGGATGGTTTCGCGGCTGCGTCCGGGATCTCAAAACAGGCAGGTATTGAAGAATTCTATACCACCCTGTTGCCCGGACAAAAGCTTGAATATATCCGGGGGTTACAGCAGCAGAACTACAAAGTAGCTATGGTCGGCGATGGGATCAATGATGCGCCTTCCCTGGCGGCCGCCGATATAGGTATAGCGATGGGCGCTATGGGTACCGACGTGGCCCTTGATGCGGCGGATATTGCCTTGATGAATGATGAGCTGGACAAAATCCCTTTTTCGCTAAGGTTGGGCAAGACTACTCTAAACACTGTTAACTTCAATATCGCCTTTGCCATGGTATTCAACTTTTTAGCCATTATTGGTTCGGGCCTGGGTTATTTACATCCTATCAGTGGAGCTGTAGTTCATAACATAGGGTCTGTTTTTGTGGTTATTAATTCAGCCAGGCTGATCAGAAAAACCTTTTCTAAGTAATAATAGGCGGGTAGTATATGGGGTTGGCCGCTCCGTTATATCATTGCCCTGCAGGGCAGACAGCCGCAAAGAAATAATGGCGGTGCAGTCTAATGATATAATAAGATAACTAACTTCAGAATCGAAGGGCAGGTGAAATAATTGGTTTCTATTATTGTAGTAATGGTTGCGGTGGTCTTATTGGCCCTGGTATTCATAGCAGCAGCAGCCGCAATAAAAAGCGAGCCCCAGCAAGGAGGAGAGGTAATGATTAGAAAAGTATACGTTTATCTGGTCCTGTTCGCGACCTTGATGATGGTCATCGGGGGCAGTGTGTCAGCCTTTATGGCCGCGGCCGATCTGGTGGCTCCGGCGCCATACCACCAGACTTACGCCGAGTTCAGGCAGTATGGCAGCAAAGAAACGGCCATAAACCCCGATTCCCCGAATATTAGCGAAGAGGAATGGCAGGCCAGATACCAGACCATAGTAGACGCGGAGAAGCAGCGGCAGGCAGACAGAGCCAAAAACAGCCTTATAAAGAGTTTGGGCTGGGTGATCATCCCTTTGCCGGTTTTTGTCTTCTTCCAGCGCAGGCTGAGCAGCCCAGACAACCGGGAATAATTGCTGCTTTTGAGGTATTGGGTCCAGCATTGGCATACATTATAGTATTCTTAAGGGAAATAGGCCCTCTGGGTGGAATCGGGCCAAAAGTCTATATCATCCCGCCGGGCGCAATTCAACTCCAGGGATGCTAAATTTCCCTTTTTACTATAGATAAAGGCGGTGCTCATATGGCGGATTTATCAATCGCTATAGAGATGATCATCAGAGAAGCAGTCGAACGCGGCGAACTCCAGAATTTACCCGGGGAAGGCAAGCCTATAGAGTTGCGCAACCTCAATCCCCTTGAAACCAAAGAGGACAGAATGCTGAACCGCTTAATGGCCGTTTCACTGGCCGCTTCTGGAACGCTTCCCGTAGAAATACTGATTCTCAAGGAAATAGAGAGTGTTCAAAACAAGCTGGCAGAATGTCAGGCAGACAGCGAAAAAAAAGAACTACTCAGAAAACTCGAGGAATTACGTATTAAATATGATATTCAAAAAGAAGCCCGCCTCAGTTTCTATTATCGCTGACCCCTTCAGAGGTTAGGATCATAATATGCTGCAGCATAAGCCTCACCTCCCTTATTGGGAGTGTGAGGCTAGCTAGTATTATGGCCAGATTAATACATTAGGAAGCTCCCGGGCTGAATTCACCATTGACATAATTGGGGGTCAATGAGCGCTGACTGTGAATCAGCCGCCGCCGCCTATGGGCTTGGAATCACTATAGACACCGGGCTTTTTGCAGTTATCGCCTTCTTTTTCAGGGCAGGCGTTATCTTGGTGTTTCTTCAAAACCGAATCGATTTTGCTCTGTTTATCTTTGGGTGTCATACTGTCCCTCCTTTGCAATAGCATGATTAATTATTGTTTAGTATTTTAAATATCAGACGTTTATATACAAATTCAAGTTCTAAACCTCGCTCGATTTTCGCTTAAAGTCTTTTTAGAAAGGTATCTGCGTACTTGCCCAGGCGCAGCCGCTCAAGCCCGGGAGTATTGTTATCAGACCGAATAAGCATCGTTACGTATTCGACAGTAATGACAAAATCCTACCCGGGGGTATTTTTGTTATAATCCTGTTAAGGAGGTGATTATATGCGAAAACTACCACTATTGGCCCTGTTGGTATGGCTGCTTTATGCAGCCGGCTGCAGCCTGGCTGACCCTCAGCCCGGCAATCGGAACACAAATATGCCAGAAACAACCGATAACCCTTCACTCAGCTCCGGAAGTGTTAAGCTGGTTGAAGCCTACCCCAACCTTGCTTTCAATCAGCCTCTCGATTATCGCCCCGCCAATGATGACAGCGGCAGGGTATTTGTAGTTGAAAAGAGCGGCAAAATACTGGTATTCCATAATGATCCTCAAGTTCAAACTGCGCAAATATTTCTGGACCTGACCAGCCGGGTAGACAGCAGATCCTCGGAAAAAGGCTTGTTAGGGTTAGCTTTGCACCCTGACTATAAAAACAACGGCCTTTTCTATGTAAACTATACCAATCAGAATAACACCGTCATAGCGCGCTACCAGGTAAGCCCTGCCGATTCCAACCAGGCTTTGTTATCCAGCGAGAAAATTATCCTCACTTTTTCTCAACCGTACGCCAACCACAATGGAGGTCAATTGGCCTTTGGCCCCGACGGCTATCTCTATATCGGCAGCGGGGATGGCGGTTCGGCAGGAGATCCCCAAAATAATGCTCAAAACCTGGGCAACTTATTGGGCAAAATTTTGCGCATCGACGTCAACAGCTCTGCTAACGGGATGGCCTATGCCATACCGCCGGACAACCCGTTCTTCGGGAATCAACAGGGTTTTAAGGAAGAGATCTATGCCTATGGGCTGAGAAATCCGTGGAAGTTCAGTTTCGATCAGGTGCAGGGCCGGCTCTGGGCTGCGGACGTTGGTCAGAACAAGGTAGAAGAAATTGATATCATCAATAAAGGCGCCAATTACGGATGGAATAAAATGGAGGGCAGTCTTTTCTATCCATCCACAGCTTCCTATAATACGGCCGGATTTACCATGCCGGTGTGGGAATATCAGCATCCCCAGGGTAATGCCATTACCGGCGGCTACGTCTATTACGGCAAATCAGCTCCCAGCTTGAATGGATGGTACGTATTTGGCGATTTCGCCACCGGCATGATCTGGGCGGTAAGGCTTGATGAGAATATGAAGGCGGAAAGTCGAACCTTACTGGATACTGATTATAATATTTCATCATTTGGACTTGACCAGAATAATGAACTGTATGTACTTGATTATAATGGCAAGATATATAAACTAGTTGAGTAAACCTTCCGGCAGTTATCGATGCTGTAAACTCCCTTCCTGGGCTGCACCCGGAACATTCCGGTGCAGGATATTTCGACCAGACCTTCGAAGCAATGCTGCATTTTCAACCTGCTGACTGAATGAGACTGCTATGCAGTCTGGATTTGTCATCACCACGCGTTTTTACTGAACTCATTGGAATAATAATCCTTTGGTTCAACAACTTGTCATCGCCAGTCTGTTTAAAAAAATGTCTATATGCTGAAACTTTTCTATATCCAAGGCTGTAATGGGTAGTAATAGCGAGGGGGGGAGCCTGGTTGGCCGAGGATGACCGTCAATTGGTACTCAGATGCAGGGACATGCATGAAGAGGCATACCAGGAATTGATGCACCGCTATGAGGGCTATGTATACCGCCTTTGTTACAATTTTGCCGGCAATCGTGAAGACGCCCTGGATCTGGCCCAGGAAACTTTCATCAGGGTATTTAAAGGCCTGGATACTTATCAATTGAACCGCGCTTTCAAGCCCTGGCTGCGCCGAATTACGGTTAATACCTGCATCAGTTTCCTGGAAAAACGCACGCCTCCAGCCCTGTACATCGACCAGCCTTCAGCGGACGGCACTACCCTGGGCGATATCCTGGCTTCGAGCCGCGACCCGGCACAAGAGTTCGAATGGAAGGAAACCGGCCGGATTATGAAAGAAGCCCTCAACCGGCTTTCTCATATTTACAGGTTGTTGATTATTCTTCGTCATCAGGAGGATCTGAGCTATCAGGAAATAGCCGATGAAACCAACATGCCGCTGGGTACGGTCAAAACCTATCTATTCCGTGCCCGGGCCGCTTTGCGTAAGGAAATGTCAGGTTATTATGCTTGGGGGGAATAAATGATGGAATGTAGTCAGGAAAGTCTACAGATCTATCTGGACGGGGAAATGGACGCCCCGGCCAGGAAGCGAATGGAGGAGCATCTGAGTCGATGCCGTTCCTGCCGCCAGGAAATGGCCCGTTTACAGCTGCTCTGGCTGCAATTAGGCCAGCCCGGTGCAGTAGATCTTCCCCTGGAACTGCCGTATATTCGCCAGCAAATCATCCACCAGTCCATCAGTAGCACAAAGCAAGCCAGAGGCTATAATTACTGGGATACCCAGAAACTAGCCTGGGAGCCTGCCCTGCTGGGGGCTAGTTATCTCCCCGGCATAGGCTTGTTATCCGAGTTAAGTCAGTCAACCCTTCATCAAATCCCCCGGTTAATATCGGGTACGATCACTTTTGCCCGGCGGCTTATTTCCCCCCGGGGCGATAAGAAAGGAGGGCTGCGGTGATTGCGGCGCTGTGGTACTTGCTGGATGCCCTGCTAGTTTTGCTGCTGGTGGTGTTGCTGGCCCCCATCAACATTGATTTCAGGGGAGGGTACGCTCAAGAGCTGAAATTGAAGGGGAGAATCGGATGGGCCGGGGGACTGCTCAGCCTGGAGGTGATGCGCGGTCAGGGGAAAACCAGCCTTATTCTGGGTTTATTCGGTCTGAGGAAGCCTGTTTCCACAGACAAGGGTACGGATAAGGCCAAAAAAAAGCCCAAAAGCCAAAAGCAGCGCTCCAAATCAACTACCCGCCTGTCAACCTTCATCAATCGGGAGCTTTTAGCCGCAGTAAAGGCCGCATTGCTCAAACTGCAGCGGGCTATGCATTTAGATCTCAATGTATCCGGGCGTTACGGCTTTGATGACCCATCATTGACCGGATTTGCAATGGCAATTATGTCAGCGGTGCTTTGGAGCAGCAGCACGCTTAACTTTTACCCGGATTTTACCGGGGAGGCGCTGGATATTCAGGGAAAAGCCAGCGGATACTTTATCCCCTTGCAGATCATCATTATCGTCTTATTATTCTTACTGGCGAGGCCGGTTAGAGCCATATGGTGGCCGATGATAAAAATGCGAAAAAAACAAAAGGAGGCTGTTCAATATGCTTAAAGAAAGTCTTGAAGCCCTGGTATCTCATCTGGAAAACATGGTGCAGGCCAAGACGGTGGTTGGCGACCCGATCGAGAGTAACGGCAAAACCATCATTCCTCTGATTTCCGTCCGCGCAGGCTTCGGCGCCGGCGGCGGAGAGGGCAATGAACCGCAGCACGGGGCCGGCAAAGGCGAAGGCGGCGGGGCAGGGCTCAGTATTACACCGACCGCTTTGCTGATTATCGATCAGGACGGCGCCCAAGTCTATTCCCTGGGACAAAAAGGCAGCGTTTCAAAACTGGTTGAACTGATACCTGAATTCATGAGCAAAATGGGTAAACCCGGCCAGCAGGGCTAAACTGTTGTAAGCGGCGCAAGTGGGGCAAAATGCGAAGTCAGGAACTTTCCCCACTTGCGTCAGGATGCAGAGGTGAATAAATGGCTTACTGGTTATTGAAAACCGAGCCTGATGAATATTCCTGGTCGGATTTAATCAGGGAAAAGGAGGCGGTGTGGGATGGCGTCAAGGCTCCGCAGGCCCTGGCCAACATCAAAAAGATGCTGCCCGGGGATCTGGCCTTCATATACCACACCGGCAGAGAAAGGGCCATCGTGGGAACAGCGGAGATCGTCAGTTCCTCTTACATGGATGCAAATACCAAGGGATTAGTATTTAAAGTGGCCCCAGTAAAGGAATTGGCCCGAAAAGTGATGCTGGCCGAAGTCAAAGCCAGCAGGAGATTCGATAATTGGGATCTGATCAGGCTTCCACGCCTATCTGTGGTCCCTGTCACCCCGGAGCAATGGGGCCAAATTGTAAACTGGGAATAGCCGACACATCCGCTACACAACAATTTCCCCAGGACTTTGACCTGGGGAAATTGATTTATACATGATACTATTCAGGCAACAAGCATTTGTACATCAGGAGCAATCGCTGCCTGATTATACATGTCTATCTTATAACCGGATTTATTGCAAATCTCTGGAAACCTGTTTAATCGCCATCCAAATCTCTTCAGGGCTCATCCCCTCCGCGCTGACTACCGGAGCATCGATCATGATATCCGACATGCCCAGAAAATTCCGGTCCATTCCCGACAGAATGACTGCATCCACCTTCTGATTCCTGGCCGCGTCAATATTGATGATTCGGCACCCTTGTTCTGTCAAGAAGTTCTTTACCGGTGCAAGTCCATCATCCACAGCTACGACTTTATTCACCCTGTCACCTCCAAGTAAGTAGTATCCATATTATGTGGTTGCAAGTCTGCCTTTATGCGAACCGCCCCCATAAGTCTGATACTACCTGGCAGAATACGACTAGGCGCGATAAATGAGCACGGGACAGTGCGCCGTCTGTAACACCTTATGGCTGACACTCCCCAGTACCATGCCCTTGACTGTGGAGAGTCCGCGGCTGCCCATCAGGATCAGATCAAACTGGTGTTCCTCGGCATATTTACATATCTTCACACCCGGATCGCCGCTGACAACAACCGTATCAACCTTAAGACCAGCGCTTTCGAGGCTGGCTCGGGTGTTATCCACCACCATTTGTGATAAAGGCTCAAACCTGTTTGATTCTGAAACCATAAAATCCATGGCCTGCAGAGGCAGGGACGGCGAAGGGGCCACGCTTATCAGAGTAATCGCTTCCACCATTCCGCTCTGGGCCAAATTTTTGACCAGTTTGATGGCTCCCTGAGAACTATCCGACCCATCCACTGCCACTAAGACTTTTTTGAACATAGCTGACCATCCCCTCTTCAAGCTTTACCTCAATTAGAGTAATTAATTATGAAGCGAACTGAATAGACGTTTCCCGTTGCGTTGCCTTGCCGATTCCGGCTCGGCTAACCCGCAGCTTTGTAAAGAAGCATTTCCCAATTCATCCTTTACTTTACTTCTAATCAGGTTCTCTATATGCCCTAATTGCATCATAACAAAAAATCAGAGTCTTATTAATAGACCGCAGCTTGTTATACTATTCTTTTGCATATCTGTGTAACCCTCACATTGTGTTGTAAATATAATATGATACGGGAATGTCGCTTTGGCTAAGAAATGAAGGGAGGGCTGCTGAGGCTCAGCATGTCGTTTAGACTTACGGTTGCGGTTTTATTTGGCCTGGAGTGATTTGAATATATTTCGGATTCATTGGAAAATGGGGGGTTTTAAAGATGTGATGGAGGGGAGGTGTGAAAATGACTGAACTGCAACAATTGTTTTTATTCTATGTTTTCATTTATTACCTTATTAAAGGCGGCATATATGTGGCGTTGTATATCGGAACCATCATTGCAGAAAGAGTAGCACTGCAACAGCTAGAAACAAGAAGAAGTTTTTATCAGAAAAAAAGAGCCGATGAACGGCAAAATTGGAAAGTGGCATATAGTCTCTATGACAGGAAACAAAGTGTTCCCACGCCAAAGCCTTTAACTTTATCCCAATTAGTGTCTAATCCGAATTCATTTACAGCATATTCCTTTGTCAACAGCGATGGGCATAAGCCGTTATTTTGAACCCTGTAGCGGTCGGTATCAGATTTTCAGGCAATTTTGTTGCCACATTCGTATATATTGCTCTTTATCATAAGCCATTAACTAAGTCGAATCCCCTGGATGTCGCTAATAAATAAGTGCATCGTGGCATGGAAGGAGGGGAAACTATGGAACTTATTGCCTTGGGAGCCGGTCTGGCAGTATCCATCGCTGGCATCGGCGGCGGCATTGGTATGGGTTTGCTGGGGGGCAAATCTTTCGAATCAATCGCCAGGCTGCCTAAAGTACGCGATGAGATAAAACGACTTCTGTTCATCTCCTTAGCTTTTATTGAAACATTGACTATCTATGGTCTATTGATCGCGCTCATGTTAGTAGAAAAAATGGGTTAAAGCTTATTAATCAATTAATTTACTCCATTGAATGTAATAGTATCTTTTCCCTATCAGGCGGGTAGGGCAACTGGAGAGCAACCCGCGCGCCTGACAGGATTCCACCGAGAGGTAAAGGCGGTGGTTAAGGGCCCCCGGTCTTACCTCTGGAAGAACTTAAGCCATATACTCCTGGGGCAAGAATAATGACATCAATGTTAAATTTTCAATAAGCTGTACCTCGTTTTCTCTGGCTGTGACAAGTTTAACAAGCGGGGTCGCTTCCCTAATTTATATAATATGCTGCAGGACATCATTTTGTGTGCCCATAATTTTCATGACAAGTAATGATGCTCTGATTCCTAAACCGGCTGTGGTGCACGAATAATGAACTGCAAGGCAAAATTATAACTAAGGCACTCCGTCTACGGTTGTTACAAATTTAACAAGCGAATTTGCTTTCCTATTTCCTATACTATTCTGAAGATTATTATTTTGTGCATTGTTCTTCGCAAAAAGCATACCGTCTCCCCGGCATAATTCCCTATCGCTTCTGTTAAGCGCTCATCCCTCATAAAACGGCTTCAGAATGATTCACATCGATTGCCTGCATCGTTTACTGATCTTCTTGGCCAGCGCGATGATAATAATTACGCCGCCAACCCCTCATCCAGGGCAGATATCACCTGGCATATGTTCAATTTTTTGTATGCCAATACTCCCCCCGCCCTAATTACTGTTCTAGCTACATTTCCAGCGGCATAAGCCCGTAAAGGTGAATCCACTAATTATTTTTAACGCTTGCAGTATCATTTCAGTTTGTGTAACATATATTATATAACATATGTTATATAATATCGCCTACAGGATAAGGAAGGTGTTGTTATGGGACCCAAGATTAAATTTACAAAGGAGCAAATAATTGACGCAGCCTTTGAAATAGCCAAAGCAGAGGGAATTGACAATATAACCATGAGAAAAATCGCCGAGAAAATGGGGAGCTCAGTAGCCCCCATCTATGTGAATTTCAAGGACACCCATGAACTGACGGAAGCTTTATTAGAAAGGATTATAGGCATAAGCCAGCGGCTCTTAATTGAAGAAAGCTCCGGGGATCCATTTTACGATATGGGGAAGGCAAGTCTCAGGTTTGCCATGGAGTATAGCGTTCTTTTCAGAGATTTAGTCATGAAAAATAACAGCTACATAAGAGGCTATGATGAAAAAATGACGCCCGCTCTAATTGAAGAGATGAAAAAAGATCCTGAACTGGATGGTTTTACAATAGATGAGTTAAAAACCATATTGTTGAAACTGAGGATATTTCAGTTGGGGCTTTCAGTTATGGCTGCCAACCGCATGCTGCCAAAAGATTATAAATTGAAAGATTTGATGGACATATTATCCAGTGCGGCTGATGATGTAATACTTTCAGAGCGACTGCGGAAACACAAATCCCCATAAGAAAATCAACAATCATACAGAAAGAAGGGCGTGTGTCTAAAGCCATTGGCGTCTTAATAAATTACGGATTGAGAGGAGGTTTTTTAATGAATCAACAAGCCATTCGCAATATCGGATTATTCGTTTTTATTGTTATTGTCAGCGGGTGGATAGGGGTCGCGGCGGACTCTTACCTGCCCGGACAACCTCAAGGTGATTCTCTGGGCATGGGGATATGGTTGGTTCTGCCTCTATTGACGGCATTTCTGATTATTATGTTTTCAAAGACCCGTTGGGGAGATTTGGGCTTCAAGCCCAATTTAAAAGGAAATATTAAATGGTACCTGGCTTCTGTGTTAATATTTCCTGTTGTAACAACAATCGTTCTGATGATCGGGGCTGCCACGGATTGGATGGACCTGTCCGGACTTGATTTGAAGCTGGTTTTTTGGGCGTTTTGCAGTACTTTGTTAATCAATTTTATTATAGATATCTTTGAGGAGACAGCCTGGCGTGGTTATCTCACTTCACAACTTATCAAATTAGATCTTGATGATTGGAAGCTATATCTCATCGTTGGCTGTGTATGGACCGCATGGCATGTTCCATATTACCTGGTCTTTTTGCCTGAAGCAGATATACAATCGGTAATGCCTGTCAGCCGGGCAGTATATGTACTGGTCGCTTTCACCACATTCTTATCTTGGACGGTGATGTTTACCGAGCTTTTTAGGGTGACAAAGTCAGTTTGGCCATGCGTTATTTTGCATGCGGTAGAGGATTCGCTAATAAACCTGCTGGTCATATCAGATTATATAAGCATCGCGGCCGGAAAAGAGATCCTGGTTTCGCCAATCAACGGAGTCTTCGCTTCGTTGTTATACCTCGCGGTGGGACTGGGAATAAGAGCTTATAGAAGGCAGGCAGACCAGAAGATTGATATGGCTGGTTATATTATTGATGCGAAGGTTTAAGATTTATTTATGGTAATATCTGTGTATCTGCCGAATTACTATGACATGATAGCCTCGGCCATTGAAATGGAGAATCGTTATGAGAAAGAGGAGTAAAAGGAAAATGATGGTGATTGCCGGAGTGCTGCTGAGTATCATAGGAATGATCACGGTGTTTTTTAACATCCCATATTCGAAGACCAGGGCGGAATTTGCCCAAATAACCGGCCGTTTATCAACCGAAATAACTTCTGAAAACGGTGTGTTTACCGAAGCAGAAATCGCGGCTCTGCCGGGGTCAGTTCAGAAATATTTCAGATATTGCGGCTATATCGGCACTCCCAAAATGTCTTATATGAAAGCAACCTATCAAGATGTTGCTTTTTCATTTGGCAGAGATAAACCGACAGTCATTATGGACTACACACAGTACAACTTTGTTGGTGAACCGAGTAGAATCGCTTATATTGACAGCTCAATGTATGGGATTCCCTTTGAAGGCCTGGATTCTTATATCGCCGGTAATGGCTCAATGAGAGGAGTACTGGCCAAGCTCTTCACCTTGTTCGATCAAAGCGGAGACGCTATGGATAAAGCCGGTCTGGTCACTTTCCTTTCGGAGTGTCTTATTATGCCTGACGCGGCATTGCAGGATTATGTTGCCTGGGAAGAGATAGATGATTTACATGCTAAAGCCACTATATCGTTTAATGGGATCACTGCCAGCGGCATCTTTACATTCAAAGAAAACGGCGAAATGCATTCTTTTACAACCGATGACAGAGAGGCTATCTCCACCGATGGCAGCAGGGAAAAGGTTAAGTGGTCGGCGGTTTGCAGTGAGTATTTGGAAACAAACGGCATCAAGAAGCCCACGGTTTCCCAGGCCATCTGGCACTATGACGACGGCGACCTGGTCTATTTTGACGCCAAAGACCTTGTGGTGGAGTTGGGAACCTCGAGTAAATATGTATTTTAAGCAGCGGTTCGGTTTCGTTGAAAAGAAACTGCCCCGGTCAGGCTGTTCTCTGAGACACTTAACCGTAATAACATAAATACGGATAAATATGGACCGTATGCCCGGTCCGCATTATCGCTATCAATCAAGCATGGAACAAATTTACTTAATCTTTTTGACACACTGGTAAGCCGCCGCGATGGCTCCAGGCACTCCCCCAATCTGCATCGCCCAATGGGATCCGATGTAAAGGTTTTTGACAGGTGTTTCTACATTAGTGCCCAGTACGCTTTTAAAGAACGATTTCTTTGGATTCCAGCTCCAGGCGGAGCTTGCTCCATCGGTGTTGTGCGTGAACCTTTCATAAGTCAGAGGGGTGGCGGCATCCATATATTCGATATGGTCCTTCAAGCCGGGAATGAGTACGGCCGCCCGGTCTATCATGGTATGCATGGCCTTTGCTTTTAACTGCTTGTAAATTTCCTTGTTTCCGCTGCCCCAATTGTCCATCCAACGGTGAGGCGTCCTGACCTGAATCATTAATGTGGATCTTTCCCCCTGTGCGAGTTGGGGATTCACCATTGACGGCGAGTAGAGATAGAAAGCTGTTTTGCTGAAGTAATCCCCGTCCTCAGTATCATAAATATCATAGCCAGGCTTAAAGTCGATACTGAATACATGCGGGTTTTTCATGTGTTCTGCCAATTCTTGGCCAGGGATATCGAGCACCAGATATACAGTGTAGAAGCCCTCTGAAACAGCCGCGCTTTCGATGCTGTCCAGCAGCTCTTCGGGAATAAGTTTCTTATCGTCTAGAAGCTGTAAAAAGGTTTTTTTGTAATCACCCGCTGAAATAACGTGATCCGCCTCATATACGACATCACTACATGAAACTCCAACCACAGCTCCATTTGCGGTGATTATCCTATCGATATAACTCTTAAGCTTCAAATCCCCTCCCTGTTCCCTGAATTTTTCGGCGAGAAGATCCGCCCACGACTGCATACCGCCTCGCACCGTCCAAATTTCCGTGAATACTCCCGCCATAGCCGTCGCTAGAAAAACCGCGGATGTATCCGGATAGGAAAACTTGCTGAAAAGGTTATACAGTGTGGAATCCTGTTCAAAATGTTTGGCGGCAAATTCTGATGAGGTCATCTTGCCGAACTCACGGGTTACTTTAATAGTTTTCGGGAGGTTGGGAATATAAGCAGGCAATAATCTTAACATCTCAATCCGGCTCATAAGCGGAGGCATGATCATATCGGTAGCCCCTTCAAGAGCTGATAATATTCTGTCCTGATCCGAAAAAGCCTTATCGAGTTTTTCTTTATCTGCCGGGAAGGCGTCATAAATAATTTTCTTGAATTCTTCATAGTTTTCCGGGATTCCGTCAAAATGATCTGAAACCACCCTCATGCCGAGTTTTGCGAATTCAAGCTTTTCTAATACCCCTATGTCCTTCATGGCCCTGAATATGGTTTCCATAGATTCTAAACTGACAGTACCGCTTTCAAAGTAGCAGCCGTTCCGGTAAAAACCGGCGGTATAACCTCCCGGCATGCTGTGGGATTCAAAGATGGTCACCTTATGGCCTTTTTTTACGAGCAGGTTTCCAGTAATAAGCCCGCCTATCCCCGCTCCAATAATGATTATTTTTTTCACTTATTGGTCCCCCTTGCGCTGCAGTCCGTCAGTCCTGTCAAGGCAAACTCCGTCAGGTGTTCTAAAACCTGTGGAAAATACTGCAGGCCGACCTCTTCCTTGTGTGTGTCAACATTTATCAGAGCAGCAAAAATGGCCATAATCATTTCGGCATCAATATCATGTCTCATTTTCCCTTCAATCTGCCACCTTTTTACTATTTCTATAAAACTGTCATATAGAAAACCAACCGAATCAAGCCCGTTTTCTTCCCGATAATTCTGCTCTATTTTGGCGAAGACATCTTTGTTATACCATTCTCGCAAAATGGAATTGACCTTCATGCCTTGATCGTTTAGAAACATCATTTCTTTAACGACATTTACGGGATCTCCGTTTAAGTCAATGGATTTCATGATATCCTTTTTCAATTTCGCGTTTTCTTCTAAAAATAGGTCCATAAACAACTTCTCTTTTGAAGCATAGTAATTATAAAACGTGCCCGTGGCCACACCAGCCATCTTCGTTATTTCTACAACATTAGTGTCTTTAAATCCCTTACTACTGAACAAATCTTTCCCGCAATTGCGAATCAAGGTCTTTTTATCAGTCAATTTTGTAACGCCTCCCTATCTGCCAGACAACTGTCTGTCCTAGTATGCACATCTATAGTAAATAGCGGGTTTCCATTTATGACACACCTATATTTTCCTGTTATGAATGAATTATTTTTCATTCATTCATAATATAGCACGACAATCTTATTTTTTCAATCCCAAACTACGCAACGGCAGGTATGATCCTCCCCCAGGTTTTCAATAAAATTATAAACGTTGGCTTACGGTAGAGACCCCTGCACAAACAACCACGCATCTGATCATTCCCGCTAAGCATCCTAGTGCCAGAAAAACTGTTAAGGTTCTGTAAATAACCAATTCCTTCCCGGGGCTTTTCGCCTCAAAAACTGGCACAGGCCGAAAACTGCCGCAAACACAACCATAACCGCTGCAACAATATAAGGCAAGCCATCGAGGTACAATCATTGGATTGCTCTCATATGATACGTTATATAAACACTTATGGGGGAATTATTGTGCTCGGTCTCTCAATGGTTAATCTGGTGCGCCGACATCCCAAAAAAATGGATAAACAACTCCGAAATGCCATGGTCGATTTTTATCAGCCCTTCCGCTGGGTCCCCTGCTTTATGCAATCAACTGTGGAGACCCTCCTCAAGAAAACCAAGAAATACCCAGTTATTATTGAGTTTCAGGATGATCAAGAAGAATTTAAAAGCCAGGTTAAAAAAGCGGATTCAATCCTCACCAAACAGTTTCGCTCCCAGATCAAACATCACTATCCAAGTGTTAACAGCTGTTCAGCGACCTTGACCCCGGCTGCAGTGGAAAGCCTGCTGGAAGGCGATCCGTCTATAAAGAGGATCCATATGGACAGAGAGGTGCACGCTTTGCTGGATGTGGCTAGAACCTCGGTCAAGGCCAATACTCCTGCCGTGAAGGACTTAACCGGCAAAGGCATCACCATTGCGGTTGTCGATACCGGGATTTATGAGCATAAGGATTTGGCAGGAAGAATAAAGGCCTTTAAAGACGTGACCGGCAACAAAACCGCACCCTATGATGACAACGGGCATGGAACCCACTGCGCCGGAGACGCGGCGGGAAACGGCGCCTCCTCAAAAGGCAAGTATAAGGGGCTGGCGCCTGAATCGGATCTGGTCGGTGTCAAGGTGCTGACCAAGATGGGTTCAGGCTCACTTTCCTCGGTTATGGCGGGGATACAATGGTGTATCGACAATAAATCCAAATATAATATCAACATTATCACCATGTCGCTGGGGAGCAGCGCCGCCACCCCCGCCGGCGAGGATCCGATGGTCAAGATAACCGATAACGCCTGGGACCAGGGAATAGTCGTAGTTGTGGCCGCAGGCAATGAAGGCCCGGACGAAAAAACCATATCGAGCCCGGGGATAAGTCCGAAAGTTATTACTGTAGGGGCAATGAACGACAAAAATACCACGGTACGGACTGATGATCAGGTGGCGGATTTCTCCAGCCGGGGACCAACTATTGACGGCCTGGCTAAACCGGATATTCTGAGTCCGGGAGTGAATATCGTTTCACTGCGCTCCCCCAATTCCTATCTGGATAAACAGTACAAAAATGCCCGGGTTGATAATGATTACTTCAGCTTATCAGGCACTTCCATGGCCACACCCATTTGCGCAGGCATTGCGGCTCTAATACTCCAATCCCATCCTACCCTTACCCCGGATCAGGTAAAACAGCGCCTGTTGGAAACCGCCGAGAACTGGGATCTCCCGCCTTACGACCAGGGCAAGGGATATTGCGATGCGGAAAAGGCGGTCGATATGCCCAAGAAACAATAAGACAGCCATTTGATTCCGGAATCAATTGCCGCACAAAAAGGGGAACTAACGGCACGGTTTAATAGGGGAACTTATTGAACCATACCCCAAACCGATACGGAAAAGCCCGGCTGCCGTTGGAGGAAAAGGAACGCGAATGGAGAAGTTTATTGATAGGATTTGGTTGCTTCGGATTGACGCGCTTCCCGTTCTTCCCATGATGTTGGGGAAGGGCGGACATAAAGGAGGGTTCGTACCATGACGGCGGAGTTGCGTAAAGAGGAAACGGCGGAGGAGTTTCATAAACTCATCCAAGGCTATCCCCCGGAAAAGCGATATATCATTCCTATCATGCATGAATTGCGGCGTTGTTATCAATATCTGCCCCGGCCTGCCCTGGAGATGCTGGCGGACCATATGCAGGTGCCGTTCAGTCAGGTATACGGCGTAGCTACCTTTTATAAAGCCTTCAGTCTGGTTCCCAAAGGCAGGGTGAACCTGAAGCTTTGCGACGGCACCACCTGCCATATCAAAGGCTCGCAAGGACTGATTGATGAAATCTATCGCACCCTGGGGATCAGGCCGGGAGAAACTACCGGCGACCGGCAGTTTTCTTTAGAGACAGTCAATTGCATCGGAGCCTGCGCTCTGGCTCCGGCTTTAATCGTGGACGAAAAGGTTTATGCCCAGGTATCGAATGCTCGGCTGCAGGAAATCATTGAGCAGAACAGGAGGGGCGAAGATGGCACAGAAAGCAATTGACCCGGCCGTCCGGATTCTGGTTTGCTGCGGTACCGGCTGCATAGCCAACGGCGGCCTGGAAGTATTGGCCGCTCTGCGCAGCGGATTGGCCCACCGGAACGATATGGAGGTGGAGAGCAGCGACTCGGCGCTGGCCACCGGCTGCCACGGGCTCTGCGCCCAGGGGCCTTTTGTCAGGATTCTTCCTCAGGATATCACCTACTGCCGGGTTCAGGCCAAGGACGTGGAAGAGATAATTGCGAAAACCCTGGAGGGGGGAACGCTGATCAAGCGCCTCCTGTTCCGGGATTCGCAGCGCAAGGAGTTCATAAGCTGTCGGCAGGATATTGATTTTTACCGCCATCAGCATAAAATTGCCCTGCGCAATGTGGGAGAAATCAATCCCGACTCTCTTGACGAATATATGGAAAGAGGCGGATACCAGGCTCTGCGGAAAGCGCTGGAGGATATGAGCCCTGACCAGGTCATTGCAGAGGTCATCCGCTCCGGCCTGCGGGGCCGGGGCGGGGGAGGCTTTCCCACCGGGCGGAAATGGCTGTCCTGCGCCGCCACTGCTGATTCGCCCCGTTATATCGTTTGCAACGGGGATGAAGGCGACCCGGGGGCTTTTATGGATGAGAGCATGATGGAGGGCGATCCCCATTCCATACTGGAAGGCATGATCATATGCGCTTATGCGATCGGAGCCTCCCGGGGTTTTATCTATGTGCGGGATGAATATGAGAATTCGGTGCGCAGACTGGAAAAAGCCATTAAAGACGCCCGCGCCCGCGGCTTCCTGGGTACTGACATCCTGGGCCGGAGCCTGGATTTTGACATAGAGATCGTCCGGGGCGGGGGCGCTTTCGTGTGCGGGGAAGAGACCGCCCTGCTCCGTTCCATTGAAGGCGAAGCCGGCGAGCCCCGGGATAAATACATTTTTCCCAGTGAAAAAGGGCTCTGGGGACAGCCTACGGTGATCAACAATGTTGAGACCTGGGTCAATATCCCGGTCATCATCGCCCAGGGCGCCGACTCCTTTGCCTCCGTCGGCACGGAGAGCAGCAAAGGAACCAAGGTGTTTTCCGTGGTGGGCAAAGTGCTTCATACCGGACTGGTGGAAGTGCCTATGGGTACCACCTTGCGCAGGATTATTTTCGATATCGGGGGCGGAGTTCCCCGGCGGCGTAAATTTAAAGCGGTCCAGACCGGCGGCCCTTCAGGCGGCTGTATACCGGAATCCGGTCTGGACATGCCGGTGGATTTCGATTCCCTGCGGCAAGCAGGTTCCATGATGGGGTCCGGAGGCATGATCGTCATGGACGACCGTACCTGCATGGTGGAGATAGCCCGCTATTATACTAATTTTTTAGCCGGCGAATCCTGCGGTAAATGTACTCCCTGCCGGGAAGGTTTGCGCAGTTTGCTGGAAGTGCTGACGCGGATCTGTCACGGCCAGGGGAACCCTGGCGATCTGGACCGGCTGGAAGAGATCGGCGAGACCATGCGCCTGGCCTCCCTCTGCGGATTGGGGAGTACTGCTGCCAATCCCGTACTTTCGACCCTGCGCTATTTCCGCGACGAGTATAGGGCTCATATCAGCCAGAAACGCTGCCCGGCCGGAGTTTGCCCCGAGCTTACCGAGCTGTATATCGACGCGGTTCTCTGCAACGGCTGTACCCTGTGTGTGAAATACTGCCCCACCCGGGCTATTAGCGGCCAGGTCAGGCAAGTCCATGTGATCGACCGGGAAAAATGCATCCGCTGTGGTGAATGTGTCAGCCGCTGCAACCAGGATGCGGTCCTGGTGCGGTAAGGAGGAAAAAAGATGCGAGTCAAAATCAATGGTCAGGAAATAGAAGCCGCCGCCGGGGAGACGATTCTGGAAGCGGCGCGCCGGCATGACATTCCCATTCCTACCCTTTGTTATCATGCCGCCTTTGGCGGCCAGGGGCATTGCCGCTTATGCCTGGTGGAAGTCGCCGCCCAGGGGGATAAACGCCTGGTGGCCTCCTGTACTTACCCGATCACTGCGGAAATAGAAGTAAGCACCAGTACTCCTTTGATTGAAAGACTCCGGGGCGACATCATCCGGCTGCTTTACCGGCAGGCTCCCGGCAGTGAACTGATGCAGGACCTGGCCCGGGAATATGGCTGCCTGGATGAGTTTATCACAGAGGACGACCGGGAACAGGAACGCTGCATCCTCTGCCGGCTCTGTGTCAATGCCTGTACCGCCCTGGGCGCCAGTGCCATTTCCGCAGTGCTGCGCGGGGTGGACAAGAAGATCGCCACCCCCTATGACGAGGCTTCCGAAGCCTGCCTGGGATGCGGGGCCTGCGCCCATATCTGCCCCACCGGGGCCATTCCCCTGCAAGACGAAGGGGGAAACCGCACCATCTGGAAACGGGATTTTGAACTTCTGCCCTGCGAAGTCTGCGGCCGTCCTTTCATCACCCCGGAGCAGCGGGATTATCTGATAGCGCGACAGGACGACCTGGACACCGGCCTGCTCTGCGATGACTGCCGGAGGACCAGAGTGGCTCGCCAGATGGAACCTTTCCGGTAATTCCCGGCGCGAATCGGCCAAAACCCCGCCTTTTTCTATTAAGGCGGGGTTTTTTATCAATTCCGCATAAACTATTTCTTTATAGCTTCACCGGGAGTTCGCTGCTATTTTATCGACGATCGTGGCCAGACCCGGAATTTCGTAATGGTTTACCGCATAATCGCCTTCCATGGACTGCTCCAGAATTTCTTCCCGAAAGGGCAGAAATCCCAGGATATTTTTCCGGCCCAGCTGTTCGCTCAGAAAATCTTCTTCCCGGGGGCGGCGAATGCGGTTGCCGATAAACATCGTTTTTTGAATGCCCAGTTCCCGGGAGAGCCGTTCCACTACCAGGGCGGTCTTCACACTGACCAGACTGGGGTCGGAAATGATCAGCATGAGATCGACGCCCCGGGCGGTGCCCCGGGTGAGATGCTCAATTCCGGCGCTCATATCCAGGACCACGAAATCATTGTCCTGCAGTAGAAGTACCGCGATCAGGGCGTTGAGCACGCTGCTCTCCCGGCAATAGCAGGATGATCCACCGGCTTTCACCGCTCCCATGCGCAAAAATTGCAATTGGCCCTGACGCAGGGTATAATCGGTCACAATATCGTCCACATCAGGATTCAGAGTGAAGAGCCCCCCGCGGCCCCCCACTTTCTTGGCGATCAGCTCCTGCATCTCCACGATGGGTTTGAGCTGATCAATCTGATCAGGAGTAAAGCCCAGCAAAGTACCCAGGCTGACATCGGGGTCGGCATCCACGGCGAATACGTTGTGCCCCCGGCTGAACAGTAAAGAAACCAGGCCGGCGGCTATGGTTGTCTTGCCGACGCCGCCTTTGCCCGACACTGCTATTTTCATATCAACACCCCTTTAATCTACAATCCCAGGGCCCGACGTTTTTGGCCCACATGGCTGACGATCAGCTTTGCCGCCGCCTGCGGGTCCGTTTCCACCGCGAAAGTGGCTCCGACCACATCCTGAGCTCCGGCAGTCAGCAAGGCAGTGAGATTCCCGCTGCCCAGTATCGGAGGCGCCAATCCCAGAACGGTGAAGATGCCGGAAGCCACAGCATAAGCGCCTATGGATACGGCCTTTTCCGACATCCACTCCGGTGCCGCCGCCGCCAGGGGCAAATCGCTAATGTCCACATTCAGGGCGTTGGCCAGAGCTGAAGCTACTACCAGTATACGGCTGATGTCCACACATGATCCCATGTGCAATACCGGCGGGATTCCCAGAGCCCGGCAGACTGCTTCCAGGCCTTCCCCGGCTTCAGCGGCGGCTTCCGGCAGCAGCAGTCCGGCTTTGGCGCAGGCGATAGCGGCGCAGCCGGTTTCTACCACCAGAATGTTGTTCCTGATCAGCTCCCGGGTCAGGGTCAAGTGCTCCTGGTCATGAACCACTTTGGGGTTATTGCAGCCGACAATGCCGACAATACCCTGGATAGCCCCGCTTTTTACCGCCTCCAGCAGAGGGTCCAGAGAACCTCCCAGGGCTTCCACTATAGCTTCGGTACTGAAACCGCCCATATACTGCATTTCCTCGTTGGGGATGCTGACCCGCTCCGGCTTGCGGTTAGGAAAATTGTCAATCGCCATAGCCACGATCTTTTTGGCGGTCTCCATGGCGTTATGCTCGTTGAAAGGCACATGCTCCGCACCGGGGAACACGGCTTTGGGGGAAGTGGAAATGATCTTGGTATGATAACA
>NZ_DCEA01000105.1:916-1769 GCF_002316705.1 Syntrophomonas sp. UBA1041 | reverse complement strand
CGCATCAGGATTTCATTGCCGGTACAGCACATGCCGCAGACATTGATGCCGCTGGCTCCTGCCGCCCGGGCCTGGGCCAGCAATTCCGGATCTCGGGCCGCGAAAACAATGATGTCCGACAGAGTAGGTTCATGGCCGTGGAGAATGATATTGACCTGATCGGCTTTAATAACGCCCAGATTACATCGGCCTTTAACCGGTTGCGGGGTGCCGAAAAGCACGTCGGCCAGCTCGGTGGCCCACATGGAGCCGCCCCAGCCGTCGCTCAGGGAAGTGCGCAAGCCGTGCAAAGTCAGATTGACATAGTCGGTGTCGACTCCCATATGAGTGCGGTGCATGCTTTCCACTACTTCCCGGTCAATGCCCCGGGGAGTGATACCCAGTTTGGCCCACAGGTCTTTTCTTTTCTGGGGCGCACGCTCCAGCAGTTGCAGACAGCCTTTGCGGCTGCCGAATTCATCCAGAGCCAGGCCGGACAGATCCAGGGCGATTTCCCGGGCGGAGCGTCCCTCCACCGGGATACCGCATTCCTGAGCCAGGGTCTGCAGCTTGGTTTCGTCCTTGATCGGGTAATCCGGCGCGTTGCCCTGCACGGCTTCATAGAGGGTGGTGGCGATATCGCGTCCGTGATCGGAATGGGCGGCGGCGCCGGCGGCAATCATGCGGAGCAGGTTGCGAGTCACGATAGTGTCGGCATTGGCCCCGCAAACCCCTTCATGCGGTTCCTGCCCAAAGGGGTCGATACGGCAGGGGCCCATATTGCAATTGCGGCAGCAGATTCCCAGTTCGCCGAAGCCGCATTGGGGCTGCTGCTGGGTCAGGCGCTCCCAGGCGGTGCTGATGTTTTCGGCGG
>NZ_DCEA01000105.1:0-639 GCF_002316705.1 Syntrophomonas sp. UBA1041 | reverse complement strand
CGTTTCGATTTCAAGATCTCGCCGGCTTCGGCAAAAAGTAAGGCCCGGGTGGGGCAGGCTGTTACACAGGCCGGCACTTCCAATTCCGGGCAACGATCACACTTCACAATAATATTCCCCTGGGCCTGACGGCCAATCACGCCAAAAGGACAGGCCAGTTCACACATGCCACAGCCCAGGCAGAGCGCGGTTTGGTGGGAAACCACCCCGGTATCCCGGTCTTTGGACATGGATCCGGTAGGGCACACCCGCACACATAAGGGTTCCTCGCAGTGGCGGCAGTTCAAAGGAAATTTCCGGCTTTCCCACTGGCTGGCGTAAATGCGTTTGCGCGGCGCCGGTTTTTCCGTCAGAGCCCCGGCCAGGGTCCGGGATCGGCTGTGTGCCACCGCGCAGGCCAGTTCGCATGATTTGCAGCCTACACAGCGTTCCGGTTTAATCAACACCTCTTTCATCGTATCGCCCCCGTTTCCGGGCACTTCATGCGCCCATTTCCAAGTTCTACATATTACGACGTTTATGATGCCTTATCTATAACGAATTCGACTTCCAGAGGTCTGATTCCTGCCCCGATGGGCGGCGATATCCCGATTGCACCAATATTCTCTTGTTTATTGATTGATATAAAAAGACGCAGAT
>NZ_DCEA01000107.1:157680-158726 GCF_002316705.1 Syntrophomonas sp. UBA1041 | reverse complement strand
ACACTGCCGGCTGGATTAAAATACTCCAATTTAACAATCACTCGGGCGTTCAAGTGATTGTACTGGTTGTAATTTGACAACTCCAATAGGGGCGTGTTTCCGATGAGGTCGGTAAGGTTTTTTGCTATTTTGGCCATTCATTTTCCCTCCAATAATCTTAACTTATAACCTACTATTTCAATTGGATTACATGGCTTATTTATAACATGCGCCGCTGTCTTTGTCAATGCAGTTTTAATAGATTTGTGTAATGGCGGCTCACGATAGCGGATAGGCCGCCTGCAGCATTCACCCGCCCGATACTGAAGCAGCACGCCATGAACGGATGCAACCCGAAAGTATATTCTAATATCCCCTGATTATGTATAGACGAATACACCGAGCTGGCCCTAAAGAAATTGTAATCGAAATATATTCGAACTTTCCCCTTGACAAATCGAATATAAGATTTTAGCATTTATTATAATATATTATTTCAGTATGTTTACTTGGTTTTGGTTTGACCAGACAACTGGAGGCCGGGATGCAGCAGCCGTCTTGGCCCTTCTTATTTTAGACATTGTAGGGCCTTCATCAGATTACCGGCAGGTAATTGTTATGAAAGGGGGAAAAAAATGGGAGCAAGACAGAAAGTGGAAAAGGTTCTTTTCGTGGGTGCGGATCATCTGGGCGCGGTTCCCAAAAAGCTATACGCTGAAGGGGCCAAAGAGATCATCCATTGGAAGGGGCGAAATCACTCGACCCAAAATCGCGAGATCCCCAAGAACGTAGACTTAATCATTCTAAATTTAAACTACATAAGCCACGGACTCATGAACCGGGTGAAAAAGCAGGCCAAATCCAGAGGGATTCCCATTATTTTTAGAAAAACCGTTTTTTTTAGCCAGGCCAGCTAAACAGTTCATTTTCTATAACCAGGAGGGAATTATTTTGCGGCATTACGAAGGCACGTTCGGTGACTGGGAGAAAGCGAGCACAGTGTTTCCTCCAATCATTGACATTGTACGAGCCGGTAATTCCCTGCCGGCGATAAACTAAAAAACAAA
>NZ_DCEA01000107.1:156689-157449 GCF_002316705.1 Syntrophomonas sp. UBA1041 | reverse complement strand
CGGGCTATGCGTTTCATCCGCATTGACAAAAGGAAGCGCAGGGATTAGGATAAATTAAATTATACGAATATCCTTATTCGTATTCATGACTCCCGCCCAAAAATGGAGATCAGGCTGTCCTTACATCCTGGTCTTTCATATTTATTCCGCACATCTGCTGTTTCCCAGGGCTAAAACAAATGGACGCCCGGGCCGGGAGAGAATGATGCGGGGAGGAATCCGCATGATATATATTGAGGATGAAAATATAGGCATGGAGACAACCCGTCAAAGAGGTGGACTCGGAGGTGTTTGATCGATGGACCAGACAGTCGGAATAGGTGTTACAGGAGGCATTGCAGCGTATAAAATAGCGGATCTGGTCAGCCGGTTGAAAAAAATCGATCTTGAAATCGTGGTGCTTATGACCGAAGCGGCTACTCGATTTATCACTCCCCTGACCTTTAAAACCCTGACGGGCAGAGAAGTGATTACCGATTTATGGTCCGACCCCAGGGAATACAGGGTGAAGCACATCGGCCTGGCCGAGCAGCTTGATCTGCTGGTCATCGCTCCTGCAACCGCCAATTTTATAGCCAAAATGGCCCATGGCATAGCCGATGATGTTCTGTCAACACTGGTGGTGGCGAACACGGCTCCGGTTCTGGTGGTGCCGTCTATGAATACCCGTATGTATGAAAACCCCATTGTGAAGAGAAACCTGGCCATTCTGGCGGAGTGTGGATACCACGTCATGGACCCGGCCAGCGGCCTTCTGGCC